>DAISHO010000206.1:0-4164 GCA_036822495.1 Thermodesulfovibrionales bacterium | reverse complement strand
TTACTTAAGCCACTCTTTCGATACCATGGTTTATTAGACTTGTACTGGTGGTGATGTCCTAACCTGAAAGAGCGCGTGATATTGACTTTTTCCCTGTTTTAGCCTAAAATTTATAAAATACTTAAGGAGTAAAAATGGTGAAAGTCCTTCTTGCTGATGATAGCATAACCATCCAGAAAGTGGTTGAGTTAATCCTTACAGAACAGGGTTTTGAGGTAAAAACTGTTAATAATGGTCAGGAGGCTCTAACAACAATGTTGTCCTACACTCCTGACATTGTCCTTGCTGATGCAGAAATGCCTGTTCTTAATGGCTATCAGCTCTGTGAGAGGATAAAGAATAATTCAAGAACAAAACACATACCTGTGGTTCTTCTTGCTGGTGCCTTCGAGCCAATTGATACAGAGCTTGCAAAATCTGTTGGAGCTGATGGGACCCTCACAAAGCCCTTTGAGGCACAGGAACTCCTTAATAAGATTAATAGTTTTCTCAAGAAAGAAGAAAAGGCTGAGGAGATTATAGAAGAAATAACAGAGACAGCTGAGGAGGAATCTGTAGTATCTTCAGAAGAGGCTGTATGGGAGATTGAAGAACCTGCCTTAGAAGAGGTCCCTTCAGAGATATCTGAAATAAGTCCTGCCCCATCTCCAACTGCTACTTTCGCCACCAATGCACCGGAAGAATCATTAATTGAAGAAGCCCCTGAGGTAGTAATGGAAGAGGTTCCTATAAGGAGAAAAGAGGAGCTCAGGTCAGAAGTATCTATAGAATATGGCAAAGGAATTAGCGAGAGAACTATTCAGGATGAGGTGGCAAGGGCTGTGAGAGAGGTTATATTGAATTCTGATATAAATTCCATAATAAGATCAACAGTAAAAGACTCTATTGAAAAGATGCTGGCAGAAAGACTCCCAGGACTTGTTGAAGAAGTTACAAGAGAACTCCTGAGAGGTTCTCTCTCAGGAATATCCAGTGAAATAGAAAAGGTCCTCTGGGAGACCGTACCTGACCTCGCAGAGATGATTATCACAAAAGAGATCGAGAGAATAAAAGTCTCTCTATCCTGAAAAAAACTCACCAGACATGAAAGAAAGCAAACCAACTGTAAGTCTTGACACTAAATTTGAGCCCAGAGATTGTGAAGAAAGGCTTTACAATTTCTGGTTAAAAAACAATTTCTTTAGTCCCTCTTCAGAAGCAAAAGAACCTTACTGTATTGTGATACCACCACCCAATGTCACAGGTTCCCTTCACATGGGTCATGCCCTCAATGCCACACTCCAGGACATCCTGGTTAGATGGAAAAGGATGCTCGGATATAAAACCCTCTGGTTACCAGGAACTGACCACGCAGGTATTGCAACGCAGAATGTTGTTGAAAGACTCCTGCAAAAAGAGAATCTGAGCAGAAAGATCCTTGGAAGAGAGGCCTTTATAAAGCGGGTCTGGGAGTGGAAGGAGGTATCGGGAGGACAGATTATTAATCAGCTCAAAAGACTTGGTGCCTCCTGTGACTGGACAAGGGAAAGATTCACCATGGACGAGGGTCTCTCACGGGCAGTTAGAGAGGTCTTTATAAGGCTTTTTAATGAAGGACTTATATACAGGGATTACAGATTGATTAACTGGTGCCCTCGATGTCACACAGCCCTCTCAGACCTTGAGGTTGAATATGAAGAGATAGAAGGAAGGCTCTATTACATTAGATATCCTCTCCTTAACGGAAATGGCCATATTACAGTAGCAACCACTCGACCTGAAACAATGCTTGGAGATACAGCTGTTGCAGTAAATCCAGAGGATGAAAGATATCGCGCCCTGATAGGCAGGGAGCTACTGCTTCCTCTTACAGGCAGGACTATAAAGGTAATTGCTGACAGTGCTGTTGAAAAGGAATTCGGCACAGGTGCTGTTAAGGTAACGCCTGCTCATGACTTTGCTGATGAGGCTATTGCAAAAAGACATGGCCTGCCCTCCATTATAGTGATAGACAAAAATGCCATGATGACTGAGGAGGCTGGCTCCCGTTACGCTGGTCTCGACAGATATGTTGCGCGCAAGCAGGTCATAAATGACCTTAAGGTAGAAGGCCTACTGGAAAAAGAAGAAAAATACACCCACTCTGTAGGTCACTGTTATAGATGCAAGACCGTTATAGAACCTCTTCCCACTCTTCAATGGTATGTAAAGATAGAACCCCTTGCAAAACCAGCTATCGAGGCTGTCAGGAATGGAAGAATCAGGATAATCCCCGAAACATGGCTCAACAGCTATTACTCCTGGATGGAAAACATAAAGGACTGGTGCATATCAAGACAGATCTGGTGGGGTCACAGAATTCCTGTCTGGTACTGCCCTCAATGTAAGAATGAAAATGGTATTCCTCAGGCAGAAAGGCTTATTATAAAGCTCTCCAGACCCCTTGAGCTTAAAGGTCAATTAAAGGAAAATGCTACATACCGGGAGCTTCTGGAGGCCGGGCTGAGTCATGATGAAATAATATCCCTTATGGATTCCCTCGATGTACCTCAGGATGTAAGACCTATTGTATCTTCAAAGGATATAACCCTCTGCCCTGAGTGTGGCTCCCGATTACTTCAGGATACAGATGTCCTTGATACATGGTTTTCCTCTGCCCTCTGGCCCTTCTCAACCCTTGGATGGCCTGAGGAAACAGAAGACCTCAAGACCTTTTACCCTACAAATGTCCTCGTCACAGCCTTCGATATCCTCTTTTTCTGGGTTGCGAGGATGATAATGATGGGACTTAAATTCATGAATGAGGTGCCCTTCAGGGATGTCTATATCCATGCCATTGTAAGGGATGAAAAGGGGCAGAAGATGTCAAAATCAAAGGGCAATGTGATTGATCCTCTTGTGATGATGGAAAAATATGGGACGGATGCCTTCAGATTTACCCTTGCAGCCTTTGCAGCACAGGGAAGGGATATAAGGTTTTCTGAAGAAAGACTGGAAGGATACAGGGCCTTTGTGAATAAACTCTGGAATGCCTCAAGATTTATATTAATGAATACAAAAGATATAAAGGAACTTCCAGAGGATGAATACATAAATTCCAGAAGAAGGACCTTGAATCTTCCTTCCCGCTGGATACTCCACAGGCTCTCCTTAGCAATAGAGGAGATAAACAAAGGTCTTCGCGAGTACAGATTCAACGATGCCGCCTCTTCTATATACCAGTTTGTCTGGCATGAATTCTGTGACTGGTACATAGAGTTTTCAAAGATATATCTTTATCAGAATACAAGCCCTGAAGAGACCAGGGCTGTAAAGGAATGCCTGATTTATACACTGGAAAAAGTTCTCAGACTCCTTCATCCCTTCATGCCTTTTGTAACTGAAGAGATATGGCAGAAGATACCTCACAAATTTAGTGGTGTAAGTAAAAGTGAATTAAGTATAATGATAGCACCTTATCCAGAAGGGCTCGAAATCGATGAAGATGCCCAGAGGGATATAAATTACCTCATGGATACAATAATGAGTATAAGGACTATAAGGGGCGAGCTCAATATCGCACCATCAAAGGAACTCGATGTATATATAAAGACAGGCTCTGAGGAAATAACCTCTATACTTAAAGAACATATTCCTCATATAAAGAAGATTGCAAGGGCAAGGGATATAATCGAGATTGGAACAGAGGTAAAGAGGCCCAGGGGCACAGCTATTGCTGTAAAGGATGGCATTGAGGTTTATATCCCTGTTGAGGGCATGGTGGACATTAATCAGGAGATAAATAGATTGAATAAGGACCTGAATTCAATCATTAAAGAGATAGAGTTTATCCAGAAGAAACTCATGAACGAGGACTTCCTTAAAAAAGCCCCATCCCATGTTGTTGAAAAGGAAAGGGCAGAATTTGAGAGTCTCGTGTTCAAGAAACAGAAGATAGTGGATAGTATAGAAAGACTTAAGGGTATTAAATGAGCTCCTCTGTTACCAATGCCACCCATGAGATTCTTTCAAAATCTGAGCTCATAGAATTCCTCAGGAAGGCCCTCATTGAAGACATAGGCTCAGGTGACATAACCACTAATTCAATAGTACCAGACACTCATACATCCCGTGCTATTATAATAGCAAAGTCTGAGTTTGTCCTTGCAGGAATGCCTTTTGTAAAAGAGCTCTTCCTGCTTTATG
>DAISHO010000205.1:0-4217 GCA_036822495.1 Thermodesulfovibrionales bacterium | reverse complement strand
CCTTGTGTCTGCTTCTGTAGCAGCCTTAACTATATATGACATGTGTAAGGCCGTTGATAAGGAGATGGTTATAACAGATATCATGCTTCTTGAGAAGAGGGGAGGTAGAAGTGGAGAGTTTAAGAGATTGGTGTCGAAATAACAGTTGGTGTTCAGAATGATAACAGCTAAGGATATAATGACAGAAAAGGTAATAACAGTGAGACCAGAAACTCCTCTTGACGAGTTCGCGAGGATTTTAATTGAATACAGGATAAGTGGTGCTCCTGTTGTGGATAAGGATGGTAATCTCGTTGGTATTGTTACAGAAAATGACCTCATAAATCAGAACAAAAGATTGCATATTCCAACTGTTATCAGACTCTTTGATGCCTTTATCATGCTTGAAAGTCCCAGAAAGATAAAAGATGAGATCAAAAGGATAACAGCCACAACAGTCTGGGATATATGCGCAAAAGAAGTAGTTACCGTTTCTGAAGACACTTCCCTTCAGGAGATAGCAACCATAATGTCAGAAAAGAAGATTCATCTCCTTCCTGTTATGAGAGATAAAAATATTGTCGGGATTATCGGGAAGGCAGATATTATAAAGGCAATGGCTTATAGGCCTCAATAGTTCCATCTGGGGGATTTATGCCATCAGGAGCAGCCCTTGTCCTGAGCGGTGGAGGGGCAAAGGGAGCTTTTCAGTTTGGCGCAATAAGGTATATCGAGGAGATTTACAAAAAGGAAAAACCCTCCTTTGATTACTCTATAATAGCTGGTGTATCAGTGGGAGCCCTTAACGGAACCATGCTTGCAATGAATAAGTACCAGACACTGAAGGATGTCTGGTACTCTATATCATCTAGCAAGGTTTATAAAGGAAAGATAAACTGGTTCGCCCTATTCAGGATAATGTTTGGAGCAAAGTCTATTCTTAGCAACAAACCCCTCTATGAGATGATAAGACATTATGTAAACTTAAAGGATATTAGCAAAGATTACAATCTCAGGATCGGTGTTGTGTCACTCGTTACAGGTGAGTACAGGGCTTTTTCTCCTGAAGAATTTGATAATGATGAAGATTTCAGAAAGGCAGTCCTTGCCTCTACAAGCATCCCTGTGATATGGCCTCCTGTGAAGGAGATAAGAATAAAAGATGGAGTCTTCAGGGATAGTGTCGATGGAGGAATTAGAAATATAAGCCCCCTTGGTGATGTCATAGAGTTTGACCCTTCTGAAGTGATAATAATTAATTGCAGCTCCCCCAGAATAAGATTAAAAGAAGACACGAAGGCATCTGCTAATATCTTCAGGATTGCCAAGAGGGCACTAACAGAGATTACCCTTGATGAGATCTTTAATACAGATATAACTGAATTCTTAAGGATTAACAGACTTGTCCAACAGGCAGAAACACAGGGTTGTCAATTGCTCAAACAAGATGGCAGGCCCTACAAGTCTTTCAGGACTGTTCTTATAGAACCTGACCATGACCTCGGAGATACCCTTGATTTTTCGAGAGATTTAATTGAATACAGGATGGCTGAGGGATTTAGAAAGGCAAAAGAGGCCTTTGAGATAAGCCATTGATTTCCTTCTCTTAGCAATATTTTCATATAAAAAAGCAAGATTTACTATTGACAATCCCTCCTGAACCATATATTCTTTAATCAAGATTTAAAAAATCTTAATTCAGTATTAAAGGGGGTGAGAGCATCCGGGTCAATAAAGGCTTTAAACAGAGTAAGATATCTATCAAGAAAGGAGGAGTAGCCATGAAATGGCAAAGATTATTTTTGATTTTATTCATTGTCGCGGGTCTTGTTTTACCGGCAGTGGCAGCCCAATCCCCCCAGATACCACTGCCTGGTAGCGCAATACCGCAGTTTGTAGAGCCTCTACCCACACTTGGCGTGGCACCATGGAATGGAACAATCAAGACGGTCTTTGGAAATCAACCTTTAACAATAAGGATGTGTGAATTTGATGCCCATATACTCCCAACAGGTACATTTGCACCAGGGGTAAAGCCTAAGACAAAGGTATGGGGTTATCTCGTTGATCCTACAGGCAATTCCACATGCCAGCAGTTAATAAGCATGTATGCAGATCCGGTTACAGGTGCTATTGATACCTATACTGGCCCTGTTATAGTGAATCAGAGGGTTTTGACACCACCAGGTCTTTCAACAGATATCACATGGGTAAATGATCTCGGAAATGCCCAGACAACACAGATCCTTGCCTATAAATATTCTACTGACCAGACTCTCCACTGGGCAGACCCATTAAAACTCAACTGCATGATGAAGCTCATGGGCATGTATCCAATGTTTGGTTCACCCTGTGCTGAAAACTATCTAGGCCCGATCCCTGCAGTGACCCATCTTCATGGTGGAGAGGTCCCAGCTGAGATAGATGGTGGACCTGACTCATGGTTTACAAGTGATGGAATGTATTTTGGGGCAAAGTATTACTCCTTCGGAGGAACCCTGGGGAACTTCTCTCTATACAAATACCCAAACATTCAGGAGGCAGCACCGATATGGTTTCATGACCATACCCTTGGAGCTACAAGGTTAAATGTGTACATGGGCCTTGCAGGTGCCTACTATATTATTGATCCATCATTAAATCTTCCTCCTAATCTTCCACCTGTGAATGAGGTCGTACCACTTGTGATACAGGACAGGATGTTTGACACAACAGGTCAGCTCTTCTTTCCTGCAGATAGCGCAGGAGGAATCCTCTGGAGCCCCAATCCTGAACATCCCTACTGGGTTCCTGAATTTGTTGGTGATACGATCGTGGTTAATGGAAAGGCCTGGCCTTATCTGAATGTCGAGCCAAAGAGATATAGGTTCTTGATTCTAAATGGTTCAAATGCAAGGACCTATGAGCTCTTTCTTATAAATCCTGTAACAAAGGCAATGGGTCCACCAATGTGGGTGATAAGCACAGACGGAGGCTATCTTGATTCACCTGTCATGATAGATCCGAATCTTGGGCAGAAACTCGTTATTCAGCCAGGTGAAAGATACGAGGTCATAATTGACTTTGCTGGTTATGCCAATAAAACCCTTATAATGAGGAATACTGGTAGGACACCTTATCCCAAGGGAACAGCACCTAATGGGAACACGGTGGGAAGAATAATCCAGTTCGTGGTTGGCCCTGGGCCTGTTGTTGATAACAGTTATGACCCAGCAAGCGGCATACCGCTCAGGACAGGTGCTCAGGTTATACAGAGGCTTGCAGATCCTCTAACAGGAACCCCAAATGTTACTGTAAACAAGATAAGACAATTGACCTTGAATGAGGTCATGGGGATGCCCATGTGTGTTACTGACCCTGTAACGGGGCTGCAAACCTGTTATCCAGGCGGACCCCTTGAGGTATTGCTTAATAATACAAAATGGGCAGGTGTTGCCCATGGCGATATGCCGAGGTCAGACTTTATCCCTGTTACTGCTGGTGGAGAGGCCCTTTATCTTTCTGAACTTCCACAGGAAGGTGATACAGAGGTGTGGGAGATTGTAAACCTTACAGCTGATGCCCATCCAATACATCTCCATCTTGTCCAGTTCCAGGTCCTTAATAGACAGAAATTTAATCTCAGCAATTACCTTAAGGCCTATAATGCTGCCTTTGGAACAAACCCAGCCAATCCCCTTCCACCAGGATGCATGCCTGGTATGTTCTGCCCTGCCTATGGGCCTCCTCTGGACTACTTTACAGGCAATCCAAGGGCCCTTGGTGGAAATCCAGATATTACACCATACCTGCAGGGTAAGCCTGTACCACCCCTTCCATGGGAGGCTGGATGGAAGGATACTGCAATTGCCTATCCAGGTGAGGTGTTGAGGATAATAGTCAGATTTGCTCCAACAGATGCGCCTGTAAATGCCTTACCTCAGGACCTCTATTATCCCTTTGACCCAAGTGGCAATAATTGGGAATACAACTATGTATGGCACTGCCATATTGTTGACCATGAGGATAATGAGATGATGAGACCAGATGTTATACAGCTCAATCCACTTGCACCTGCACCTTCTTTAAGGCCATTGAGAAGAGGCTTGGAATATTAAATAAATTTCAGGGCAGGGCTTAAGCCCTGCCCTGAATCTTACACCTTTCAGCTCTGTTCATAGCTGTCCAAAATAAATTAAAATGTTATTTTAAAGAGGGCATAAGGCCTCAAAAACACAAAAGAAGCGACAGGATTATTT
>DAISHO010000204.1:0-4239 GCA_036822495.1 Thermodesulfovibrionales bacterium | reverse complement strand
TGGCTGAAGTCATAATGCCTTTCGATTTCCCTTCTCAGTAGGAGATTTTCCCTCTGAAGGGCCTTCTGCTTGAGGGCATTCCTTACAATCTGTTTTATCTCCTGATGGATTATGGGTTTAATCACATAATCATAGGCACCTGCCCTGAGGGCCTCTACTGCTGTCTCGACAGATGCATAAGCAGTTATGATGATAACGAGCTGGTCTGGTTCTTTCTCTTTTATCTTTCTGAGTAGCTCGATACCGCTAATGCCTGGAAGGATGATATCTGTAATTATTACATCATAGGAGTTTTTTTCTATCAACTCAAGACCCTTTTCAGCATCTTCTGCAATATCAACACTATACCCATCCCTTGCAAAGACTCTCTTAAGGGATGAGGCAAGGGTTTCCTCGTCTTCCACTATAAGGATATTTTCTGCCATGGTAATATTATAACTTAAATAGATGGCGAGCATAAAACGGATATCAGAGGTCAGATATCATAAAGTCGGTGAAGAGATTTATAGGTGAAGAGAAAAAACTCCTTTACCCATTCACCAAAAACCTGATTTCTGATATTTGTTTTCACCATCAAAAGGTCAGTGATTCCCGCGAAAGCTTCAACCTAATTAATAGGCAGTTTTATTACAAAGGTGGTTCCCTGATCTTTTTTACTCTTAACTGTTATGTTTCCATTGTGGTCTTTAATAATGCCGTAGCAGATGCTGAGACCAAGACCTGTCCCCTTTCCAGCAGGCTTTGTTGTAAAGAAGGGGTCAAAGATTCTGTCTATGATTGACTCATCTATGCCTTTGCCCGTATCACTGAACTCAATTTCCACATGGTTAGATCTGTTTTTTATGGATATCTTTATCTCGCCACCATCAGGCATTGCATCCATTGAATTAAGGAACAAATTAAGAAATACCTGCTGTATCTGGTCCGGATTTATAAAGAGGTCTGGCACCTTTTCTATCTCTGTATGGAGTCTTATGTTTTTAAATCTCTTGTCATACTTAACAAGGTTTATTGTCCTTTGGAGTATATCTTCCAGACTTGAGTATTTCTTCTCAGCACCAGAAATCCTTGCAAAATCGCTGAGGCTCCTGACAATTTTGGCAATTCTTTCAATATGGCTGTTTATATTCTTTAAGGATTCCTCTATAAAATCTTTATCAATCTTGTCTTCTGAGAGTAATTCCTGAACCAGTGAGGATATAGAGGCAAGGGGATTTCCGATCTCGTGGGAAATACCAGCTGTTAGTTTTCCTATGCTTGCAAGTTTCGCGCTCTGGAGGAGCTGTTCCTCCATCCTCTTTTTCTCTGTGATGTCTTCGAGAATAAAGACATAGCCTCCAGAGGGGTCTTTAAAAGGGCTTATATTGAGCCTGAATATCTGATGGAGAGGGCTCTCGATGAGCCTGTCGATCTGGTTCGAAGATGGGAATTCATTTTTTACTGGAAGTGGTAACCACGGAATAAGCTCTGTCAGAGGCCTGTCTATTGCCTTTTCTCTCTTTATTCCTGTAAGAACCTCCATCTCCTTATTCCAGTATTTCACAGAAAGGGAATTGTCAACAGTGATAATACCAAGGGGTGCACTTTCTATTATGTTCTCACTGAATTCCTTGAGATAGGAAAGCTCTTTCAATGCCTCTGTGAGTTCCTGTCTCGAAAGCCTCAGACTTTCGGTGATACTTCTTATGGATTCTGAAAGTTCTTTCCTCTCCCTTTCGGTGAGTACCCTTTTGTTTTCAAAGATTATGGAAGCTATGGATGGGCCAATAGCTCCCGAAAGAACCCTCTCTGCATGATTCCTCAATTCAATGAGGTCTTTCTGCTGTAACTCTCCTCTATTTTTTTGTTTTGTTCTGAGAAACTCCTCAATAGCCCTTCTTGCCCCGTCTATACCGAGATACCTTGAAAGGATCTCCTCTATGGATTCCACTGAATAGGGCATGCCATATTCAATCTCGCCAGCCCTGTCATAGGACTCCACAAACACAAGGGATTGGATCTCTTCATCCCTTGATTGTCTCATGAATACAGAGAGACCTGTAAAGAGAAGTAGATTCACAATAGTACTCCATAATAGAGAATGACTCCATTTACCGAGTCCTTCTATTCCGAAGAGGGCCTGAGGGTTGAAGACCTCTGATTGTATAAGACTTCCTATAACCCCTTCAGGCCTTATCAGGCCTGACTTCAGCATGGCAGGAATAATAAGGGTATAAAACCATACAAGGAATCCTGCCACGAGTCCAGCTATTGCTCCTGCCTTATTAGCCCTTTTCCAGTACAGACCGAGAAAGAAGGCAGGAGCAAAGAGCGTTACAGCCTCAAAGGATTTCAGGCCAATATCCACAAGGCTGTAGAATTCACCTATGGATATGGCAAAGAGGTATCCGAGAAATATTATGGCAAGGATGATGATCCTCTTTAGATTTAGCACTAATTTTGGAAAACCCTTTGACTCATGAAATCTCAGGATTGCTGGCATAACAAGGCTGTTCATAACCATGGTGCTGAGGGCAAGGGCCTCTACAATCACCATACTTGTTGCTGCAGAAAAGCCACCAAGAAAGGCAAAGAGGGAGAGGTATTTATTTCCAAAACCAAGGGGGATGGTCAGGACAAAATAATCTGCACCTTTTGGATCTCCACCAAGAAGGAGGCCTCCAAGGGCAATGGGCATAACAAAGATGTTTATCAAAAAGAGATAAAGAGGAAAGAGCCATATAGCAGTCCTTATATGTCTTTCACTGTAATTTTCCACAACAGCCATCTGGAACTGTCTTGGAAGAAAAAGGATTGCCATCATGGAAAGGAAGGTGAGGGCAAACCATTCAGAGTAGTCTGTACCAGTCCCCTGGCCGAGATAGAGGAGCATAGAATAATCTGTATCTTTAATTTTTTCGAATATCTCCTCGAATCCACCAAATACTACAAAGGTTACAAATATACCAACAAGGATGAATGTTATTAGTTTCACCAAAGACTCAAAGGCAATAGCAAAGACAAGGCCTCCATGTCTTTCTGATGAGTCCAGCCTCCTTGCACCAAAGATTATGGCAAAGATGCCAAGCATTAGTGTAAAAAATAGGCCTGCAAAGGCACTGCCCTTTGTCTCACCGGAGATGATACTGAAGGTACTTATTATGGCCTTTATCTGGAGTCCGAGATATGGGGTTATTCCTACCACTGCAACAACAGTAACGAGTCCTGAGAGAAAGAGGGATTTTCCATATCTTGAGCTGATAAAGTCTGATATTGTTGTAATCCTGTGGGTCTTTGCAAGCCTGATTACCTTTGTAAGGATAACAGGCCAGAGACAGGCCATAAGGGTAGGACCTATATAAGTGGTAATGAAAGAGAGTCCTGATGTAGCAGCCTTTCCAACACTTCCATAAAATGTCCAGGAGGTGCAGTATACAGCAAGGGAAAGGGAGTATATGTATGGATTATTAACAATGCTTTTGCCTTTTTTTTCTCTCTTTTCTGCAAGATAGGCAAGGCCGAAGAGTAACAGGAGGTATGAAAAGACAATGAGAAACAGATTTGCTGAGGAGAACATCTCATCTCTCCTTCAGGGTAAAGGAGAAGAGGACAATAAGACCTATAAAGACAGCCCACATAATTGTGAGATAGAGCCATGCCTGTTTATAGGCAATGGCAAGAAAGGGCCAGTTAAAGGCAAGAAGGCCCGAGAGGAAGATAAAGAACCAGAGGTCAGGGTTCACCTTTTTCATTGTTTAAAATATCACAGGCAGTTAGATATATTCAACTCAGTAGCTTTACTATGGTTATAAGCTCTCTTATGTCATTTATAAGATAATCAGCATCCTTGAGGACTTCTACTGGCCTGTATCCATAAGTTACACCAGCTGTTTTCACTCCAGCTGCTCTGCCAGCCATGATATCAAGGTCGCTGTCTCCAACAATCAGTGCTTCAGCTGGAGAGATTTTTAATCTATCAAGGACAGTAAGGACAGGCACAGGTGATGGCTTCTTTTCAGGCACACTATCACTTCCAAGAATGACCTCAAAATAGTTTAAAAGACCAAGTCCTTCGAGGGTCTTTTTTGAGAGATATTCCCTCTTGTTTGAGATAACAGCCTTTTTATACTCCTTTAATCCTTCAAGAACCTCCACCACACCAGGATATGTCTTTGTGTTGTCAAGGAGATGTTTTTCATAATAATAGAGAAATTTCTCTATAATCTCTTTTGAGGAGATATAAGGGTAGGGCTTCAGGAG
>DAISHO010000203.1:0-4243 GCA_036822495.1 Thermodesulfovibrionales bacterium | reverse complement strand
TGTATTCCTGATTGCTGGTGCGGGAGGAGGATTTATGGCAGGCTATTACTGGAGAAGGCTTATAGAGCAACAATAGAGGTAAAGGTGTCTGAATATAAAGAGATTCTCTATAGTTATTCTAAGAAAGACCATTTCCTGAGAAAGGTTGATGTGAGGCTGAAGATTATTGTTCTCGTCTTCAGCCTCATAATGGTGCTTTGTGGCGAAGGGATAGTTTTTCCTTTGTTCATAACAGGAGTATGCCTTCTCATGTCCCTTTATGCTGGTGTGACCTTAAAAAGATATCTTTTAAGGTTCTCCGAACCCTTATTTATCGCTCTTGTTATTCTTATTATAAAGTTTCTCTCTCAGCCTTCAGCCAATCCTCAGCCTTCAGCCTTCAGCCTGTTCTTAAGGATAGTGGCATCTGTCTCATTGGTGAATCTCTTCACATTTACTACTGATTTCACTGATATTATAGAAGGCCTGTCATGGTTTAGACTTCCAAAGACCTTCATTGATGCCCTCCTTTTTGCCTGGAGATATGTTTTTGTCCTTCTTGAAGAGGCCCTTGTTATATATAATGCCCAGAAAAACAGGCTCGGTTATATCAGCATAAAGAGGGGACTGAATTCCTTTGGAATACTCACAGGTTCCCTTGTCATAAAGGCCTTTGAGCATGCTGATAACATTGCCCTTTCAATGATGCAGAGGGGATATGATGGAAGGCTCGTGTCTATGAGATACAGGGTTTTTAAAAAAGGAGAGTTAATAGGAACCCTTCTTGTGGCGTTAATAATGGTGCTTTTATGGAGAATCTGAGGATAAAGGCCTTTATAAGTTCTTTTAAATATCCTGATGGTACAGAGGCATTAAGAGAGATTGAGATTGAACTCCTGGACGGAGAATTTGCTGGAATCCTTGGTCCTAATGGCTCTGGTAAGACTACCCTTTTGAAGGTTCTTGATGGCCTTATAAGAAATATAGATGGATATGTCCTCCTTGATGGTGTTGATATAAAAGGTCTTTATCCGAAGGAGATATACAGGAAGGTTGGTCTTGTTTTCCAGAATCCTGATGACCAGTTATTCGGTTCTACGGTCTTTGAGGATGTGGCCTTTGGCCCGAGGAATATGGAGCTCCATGAACAAGAGGTTAAAGCACGGGTTACAGAGGCCCTCAGGCTTGTGGACATGGAGGCTTATGCTCATAAGGAAATAAGGTCATTAAGCTATGGTCAGAAAAAGAGGGTTTGCATCGCAGGGCTCCTTGCTATGGGCCATGAGATCCTCCTTCTTGATGAACCTACTGCTGGACTTGACCCCATGGGAGAGTATAAACTGATGAAGTTGCTTAGAGACCTTAACCAGAAGGGTGTTACCATATTAATGGCAACCCATAGTGTTGACATGGTTCCCCTTTTCCTCGACAGGCTTTATATCCTGAGTAGGGGAAGGATAATAAGAAAGGGAAGACCTGAGGAGGTTTTCACTGCACCAGAGGATATGGAGAATGTAAAACTCCGTCTTCCCCAGATTGCAGAGTTAATATGGAGGTTGAAGAACGAGGATGGAATACCATTTAATAGAATACCCCTCACCATTGGTGAGGCAAGGAGGGAGATAATAAAAATCAAACCTTATCTGGACAGGTGTGATGAGTAAAGGATACATTCAGGTCTATACAGGTGATGGTAAAGGTAAGACTACAGCAGCTATCGGTCTTGCTATAAGGGCAGCGGGTGCGGGACTCAAGGTCTTTTTTGCCCAGTTTATAAAAAATAGAAGATGCAGTGAACACAGGGCCCTTGAGAGATTCAAGGATTTTATTACTGTCAGGCAATATGGAAGGGGCTTTCTTCGGGGCAGGTCTTCTACCAGAACAAAGGCTATAATTGAGAGGGGGGTTAAGGAGATAAGAGAGATTGTTCAGTCAGGGGAATATGATATCGTGATTCTTGATGAGATAAATGTAGCTTTGCATTATGGCTTAATAAAGCTGGCTGATATAATTGAGCTTCTTGAAAACAGACCCCCAGATATTGAGATTGTCCTCACAGGAAGATATGCACCTAAGAAGATTATAAAAAAAGCAGACCTTGTAACAGAGTTTAAAAAGATAAAGCATTATATGGATAAAGGTGTGAGGGCAAGAGAGGGAATAGAAAAGTGATAGTGTTAGTACTAACTCACTATTTTACCATCCTTCATATGAATTACCTTCTCTGCATATCCTGCGATATTATTATCATGGGTTACAAGTATAATTGTCTTTCCCTTTCTATTTAATTCTTTAAGTAGCTCCATTATCTCCCTTGCAGTGTTGCTGTCGAGCTGGCCTGTTGGTTCATCGGCAAGGATGAGATCAGGTTCGTTAATAAGTGCCCGTGCAATGGCAACCCTCTGCTGCTGGCCTCCTGAGAGTTGATTTGGTTTAAATCGTGCCCTTTCTGAAAGACCAACAAGTCTCAGTATCTCCATTGCCTTTGTTTTATTTACCCTTGAGTCAGAGTATAGTGCTGGAAGAAGCACATTTTCAAGAACAGTTGCATAGGGCAGGAGATAGAAATTCTGGAAGATAAAGCCTATATGTTTATTCCTTACCTCTGATAGTTCATTATCATCAAGTCCTGAAACCTCTCTGCCAGCAAGAAGATACCTTCCCGAACTCGGTCTGTCAAGGCAGCCAATTATATTAAGGAGTGTTGTCTTTCCTGACCCCGATGTACCCATTATGGCAACGAACTCACCTCTTTTTATCTCGAGGTTAATACCTTTAAGAACCTCCACCTCTATCTCTCCTGTCCTGTAGGTCTTTTTTATGTCTTCAAGGAAGCAAAATCTGACCTCTGACATCTGACCTCTGACCTCTGTTTCACCTGCTTCTGATTTCTGAGCTCTGTTTTGGTGTCGTAGTAACAGATGGTAGTATTATCTTTGTTGCTACTGTGTCTCCCTCTTTTAATCCAGAAATGATTTCTGTTGACTCTTCATTTCTCAGACCAATCTTTATCTTTACCTTTTCTACTTTATTCGGACCAATTATCTTATAGGCTATCTGGCTACCCTGCTCAAACTTTACTGCTGAATTTGGGACAATCAGAGTATCCTTTCTCTGCTCATGGGTAATCCTCACATGAGTCGTCATTTCTGGCCTGAGAAATATGGCATCTTCCCTCGATACCTTGACAATAGCAAGATAATAAACAATGTTGTCCTTTACAACAGGCTGGGGATAGATCTTTTCAATTTTACCGTGAAAGGTTTTATCAGGTAAGGTATCTACTGTGAATTCTATATTCTGGCCTATCTTTACCCTTCCTATATCTGCCTCGTCCACATAAATCCACATCTCGAGTTTTAAAGGATCAAATACTGTTATAAGATTGGCAACCTGTAACCCTGCTACTACAGTCTCCCCTTCCTGTATGGTTACATCTGAGACCATTCCGTCAATTGGTGAATATATCCTCGTATAGGATAACCGTGTTTCCTGCTGGGCTATCTGTGCCTTTATCTCTTCTATGGACGCTTTTGTAATCATTACCTGTGTTTCGTATTCATCCCTCAATCTCTTTAATGTTGCCTCTGCTATCTCGAGTTCTCTTTTTGCCCTGTCCACTGATTCCTTTGTTGTATATTCTTTTTTTAAAAGCTCCTGTTCTCTTTCATAATTAATCCTTGCATACTCAAGATTTGCCTGTGCCTCTCTGAGCTTTTCAGGATAGGTTAGCTCGATCTGTCTGAGGCTATTTTCTGCTTTTAAAAGAGCAGCCTTTGACTGATTTATCTGCTCTCTAATCTCCCTGTCATCAATAAGGGCTATGAGCTGACCCTTTTTAACCCTGTCTCCTATCCTCACATTGAGTTTCACCACCGTGCCTGTTGCCCTCGTTCCTATCTTCACGACTGCTCCAACCTGTGGCTTTATAATTCCTGTCTCTATGAGGACACCTTTTATCTCTCCCTTCTTTACCGCTGCTGTTTCAAGAACTTTGATTTCTTCCTTTTTAAAAAAGACCCTGTAAATAAGAAAAACACCCATTAATAAAAGAAATGGCAAACTAATAAGAAGTAGCCTTTTTTTCATCTTTACTCCCTGGCACACCTGTCCAAAATAATTCTTAAAAGGGCATGAGGCCAAAGAACAGGCTACAGTAGGCTACAGGCTATAGAATTTTTCCCTAATATCCTGAAGCCTAACGCCTATAGCCTATCTTAAGCCTTCAGCCTATTTGAGGCCTTATGCCCTTTTGAAAATAACA
>DAISHO010000202.1:0-4244 GCA_036822495.1 Thermodesulfovibrionales bacterium | reverse complement strand
ACCCCTGAGGTTTTCTGAGGTGAGAAATTTGACAGTCTTTGCTATTTTCTCTTTTGAGAAATCAGGCACAAGGGTCTTTCTTTTAATCTCTGGTTTATCAGCCTTCTTAAGGACTATACTGAGGGGAGAATCCTTTATTTCCCATCTACCTTTCATTATGTTTATTGCCTCATCTCCTTCAAAGATAAGATAGCTGTATTTATGATAATGGGGGAGCTTTCTTGAAAGGGCCTTGAGGGTCTGAGGATCTTCTGAACCTACGAACATGAGGGGCCTTTCAGGGCTTTCTGGATTAGGGACTACAAATACAAGGGATTCCCTCTCAGGGTTGATGGTCCTGCCAGATATTTCTATATGGCCATTCTTAATAGAAATACCATAGAAGGTCTTCAGGTTTTTTAAAAACCTGTTATTCCAGCCAAGAAGTACAACAGTCTTATCAGGAAGACTTGTACCACTGTCGTCCATTACAATTACCTCTTCTGGCCCTGCCTTTTTAAGCATCTCTATTAATTCATTGTAGTCCCTTGAGGTATTAGCTTCCTTTATTACAGCAACCTCTTTTGAGCCAAGGACACCTGTAATAGCAGGTGGTATCTCTTCTTTGAGGAGCCTCCTGAATATATCAAATTCAGGGTCAATATCGATCCTTAAGGGTTTCTGGGGAAGTTCTATCTCGAAGGTCTTCTCTCTTTTATCCATCTCGAGTTGAGCTTCAAAGATGCTTCCATCCTCAAGTAAAGCTGTGAGGGGTATCTTCAGGCCATAGGAAGGACCTTCCTGAGCCTGCTCAATAGCAATAGTTAAGGACCTTCCGCTCACCTTATGGTCCTTTATCTTGAGCAATGGAGCCCCCCTTCTTTTTACCCATTGATTAAAGAATCCCTTGAGGTCCTTTCCAGAAACCTTTTCAAAGGCCTCTCTTAAATCATCAAAGTCTGCATAGCGGAATCTCTTTGACCTGTAGAATTCCCTCAGGCCCTCTATAAAGACCTTATCTCCAAGGTCTCTTCTTAACATATGGAATAGATAAAGGGACTTTCCATAACCTATTGCCTCCTGAGGGGCACTGTGCCTTTGACGGAATTCCTCAAGGGATATCTCCCTCTCGTTTAATACATAGTCTGCATATTTCTGAAGGACTGTAAAGCGGTATTCCCTGTCTTCTCCTTTAAGTTCCTTAATCAGATGGTCTGAGAGATAGGCAGTAAGGCCCTCTGTCCAGTTTCCACCTTTTGGCCATACACTGTTTCCCCACCAGTTATGAAGAATCTCATGGGGATAGGATGAGTCAATGATAAAGGGTAGCCTCAGGACCTTTGGACCAAGAAGTGTGAAGGAGGGCATGCCAAAGCCTGACTCAAAGAAGTTTTCAACAAGGGCAAATTTTCTGTAAGGATATGGTCCTATTAAGTCTTCATAAATCCTTATATACCTGAAGGTGGCACCTATGTATTTACGGGCAAGATCCGCATCGGGGTTTCTGAGAAGGACCAATGCCCTGAGACCATCTATCTCTTCCTCGTGTTTTACGAACCTGTTTGCCACAAGGTATATCTCCTCCTGAGGCTCTGGAGAGTTCCAGATTATAAGTTTATCTCTTGTCTCCTCATTACCCTGACTGATTCCATACCAGCCCTCGGGAAGTTCAATTGTGAGCCTGAACCTTAATAACCCATTCTCCATGGCAGGATACCAGAAGGAGCCTCCATGAAGAAATACTCCCTCTTCTGATATTATTCCTCCTGTGTAGCTATAACCCCTTGCCTGTTCACCGATTGATACAACAGGTTCGTATATAATTCCTTCGTATCTCACTGTGAAGGAGCTCTGGGGTTCAGTGAAGGAGAGCTCAATCCTCTTTTCATTGCCTTCTTCCTTTATCTCCATTAATCCATCAGGCTTTATATCTTTAATATTCAGATTTTTATTGATAAAAAAACTCATCTTTTTTTGAGGCACAGAAAGGGTTATTCTGTCAGTTGCTATTAGATAATGGGCTGAAGGCTCAATCTTAATAGAAAGGTCATGAAAGGGAAGCTCTTCTGAAGATCCTAATCCAGGTACTAACAGGAGGAAGGATAAAAGAAGGAATAGCCTCATTGTTCTGGTTCTATCCAGTCAGCAATAAATATATCAGTCTGCCTTGGTTTCTGGGGATTCCTGTTTGAGGCAAAGACGAGTTTTTTACCATCAGGACTGAACATAGGAAAGCTGTCAAAGACATTGTTATAGGTGATCCTCCTGAGGGCTGTTCCATCACTGTTTATGATATAGAGTTCAAAATTATGGCCATACTGTTTCAGGTCTTCCCGCCAGTCATCCATATTGCTTGAAAATATAATCCTCTTTCCATCAGGATGCCATGAGGGAGCCCAGTTTGTTGCTCCATTGTGGAGGAGTCTCTTTTTATTTGTGCCATCAGCATCCATTACCCATAGGTCAAGGGGTAGAGGAACAATATAGTTATTCTTCATACAGTCTTTCCAGAGGGCTATTTCTTCTTCTGTTTCTGGATACCAGGCCCTCCAGACTATCTTCTTTCCATCAGGTGAAAACCAGGCACCACCATCGTATCCAAACCTATCAGTGAGTCTTCTGAGTTCAGTGCCATCGGATTTCATTATGTATATATCCATGTCTCCATTTCTCTTTGATGTGAAAAGGATATATCTGCCATCTGGTGACACAACAGCCTCTGCATCATACTCAGGGTTTTCAGTGAGTTGCCTGAGATTCTTTCCATCCACATCTGAAACATATATATCATAGGGATAGAGGGGCCAGACATATCTTTTGCCTTTCGGAACCTCTTGTTCAGGGCATTCACCTTCAAGATGGTATGTGGAAGAAAAGATGATCCTTTTTCCATCAGGAAAGAAGAAGGCACAGGTATGGGCACCCCTTGAGGGGCTAACCATCTTTTTATCCGTACCATCTATATTCATAATCCATATCTTGTCACAGTTATATCCCCTGTTTGACTGATAGATGAGCTTTTTTCCATCAAAACTGAAATAGGCCTCTCCATTGTCACCTTCGAAGGTAAGCTGTTTTATATTTGAGAGGTATCTTTCTTCCTGAGACGATACCCCTGAACTGTTATCCCCTATGCCAATGGTTATAAAGAGGAGCAAAATAGACATTACCAATCTCTTCATTCGAAACTCCTTACACATATCCTGAAGGGTATTGAGCTTGGCCTGTGCATGAATTCACCAAGCCTTACGAGTTCAAGAGAGTAGATGCCATTAACCCTGAAATCAGAGGTTACGCAGTACTGAGAAGTTACTGGTTGGATAATAAAATCAAATCCCTCAACCTGTTCCTTTATCTCAAATCTGAAGGTTATGGTATCCCTGAGTCTTCTTAACTCATTAAGAGGTGATACATTATATCTTCTAACATCCAGGATTATGCCATCCTCAACCCTCACAGATCCTGAGAATACTGTGCCTTCTGGAAAAGGTCTTGGAGCAGTGTAGGGCCTTGCAAACCTTATATGCCAGGTGTTCTTTGTCTTCCAGTAAAAGATGCCACCATCGAGTCTGAAATCAACCCTTGGTTCTCCCCTGATATCACGGTCATCTGGAATAGCTATAAATGGCGTTTCATCTACATCGTTAACGCCAGCAATAGTTGCACATCCTGAGCTAATAAGGGATAGAATAATAAAAAGACTTCGTGCTGTTCCGAAGAAATTTTTTCTTATTATGCCCTTTAAGACTTCCATAATATATAATGTAAATAGCCAGAGTATAAAGTCAAGGACAAAGATGCCTGATTTTGCAGTAAGCGAAGAGAAGAATAGATGGCTCAAAGAAAGGATGAAGGCCCTTAATATAAGGGAGGAGGATATTATTGAGAAATTTGTCCGCTCTTCAGGTAAAGGCGGGCAGAAGGTAAATAAATCAGCTACATGTGTTTATTTGAAGCACATACCAACTGGTATCGAAGTAAAGTGCATGGAAACGAGGAGCCAGTCCATAAATAGATTCCTTGCAAGAAGAGAACTCATCTTGAGGATTGAGGAGCTTTTTGGTCTTCCATCATCGCGCGACAAAAAACTTGAACGGAAAAGGAAACAGAAGCTGAAAAGAAAGAAAAGGGCTAAAGAAAAATATGGGATTAATGATGAAAATAGTATTTTAAATCATAGCTCTCCAAAATAAATTAAAATGGTATTTTCAAAGGGGCATAAGGCCTCAAAAACACAAAAGAAGCGACAGGATTATTTTATTAGG
>DAISHO010000201.1:0-4249 GCA_036822495.1 Thermodesulfovibrionales bacterium | reverse complement strand
CTACCAGGGTGTTCTCCAAATCATACCGCGCGACAAGATAGCATAGAAAGATATTCCATGCCATTGAAGAGGCCTTCACGAGGAAGAAGATTCCTTCCTTTGTGAGCCTCCAGGAACTTGAAAGGGATATATGTAATGATATCTTCAGTGGTGAACCTGACCATAAGGAGAAATCAGAACAACTCAGGTATATCCATGACAACACCATAAGGAGATTCCTCAGTTTTAATGGTATAGGCCATTTCATTGAGGAGTGCCGAAATGTCCTGCTCTTTTTATACAAAGAGAGTACCGCAAAACTCCATCCCTTTTTCTATCCCTATGTAGAGGCCTTTATAAAAGAACTTGAAAAGGTTTCCCTTTCTGGACTGAGGGACATGGTCTTTGAGCAGAGGGAGTCCTATTTTAATCTCTTTAAGAAGCTCACAGCAGGCATAAGGGTGCCTTTTGAAGGCACACCTTTAAGGGGATTACAGATCCTCGGTGTCCTTGAGACAAGGAATATAAAGTTCGACAGGGTCCTTTTCCTTGACCTTAATGAAGGTGTATTTCCTGACACTCAGGAGGATTTCCTCCTTCCCTATCAGGTAAGAAAGGCCCTCGGTCTTCCTACATATCAAGATCGAGAAAGGCTTGCTTATTATTATTTTAATATACTTTTAAGTTCAGCCAGAGAGGTCTATCTCTTTTACATAAATAATGATAGAACAGAGAGGTCAAGGTTTATAGAGAGGTTACTATGGGAAGGACAGAAGTCTGACTCCTCCGAGATACCTCAGAAATCTGTTAACTATAAAGTTAAACTCTCGGCGCCTTTTCCAGAACCTGTTAAGAAGACAGCAGAGATAATGAATGTAATTAGCAACATAAAACTCTCTCCATCAAGCCTTGATGATTATTTAACCTGTGGCATAAGGTTTTATTATTCCCAGATATTAAGACTGAGAAAAGAGAGAGACCTCTCAGAAGACCCTGATAGGTCCGAGATCGGTAATATAGTTCACAAGGCCTTGAGTGAATATTTTAGTGAGAGGCTCGGAATTCCTCTTAGAAGGGAGAATTGTTCAGTAGAAGAGATGGAGAAGATTATTGAGAGGATATTTAAGGAAAGATACAGAAATATCTTTGGCAGGATTTATCTCCTTAAATACCAGATTACGAAGAGACTGAAAGAGGTTGTAGAGAATATGCCTGAATTATTTTCAGGGTTTAAAGATTTTGCAATCTATTGTGTTGAAGAGCCCGTAATGGGCAGTCTCTTTAACATCACTTTTGAGGGTAGAATCGATGCTATTGGAAGGGCTGACAAAAATAACAGTTCACGAGATAAAGAGATAATAATAGATTACAAGACATCAGGTGATAAGAATAATATAAAGATAAGTTTCGATAAGCTTGACCCCTCTAAGAGGTCAAGCTGGTCTAAAAGGATTAAGAGCCTCCAGATGCCCCTTTATATGCTTATTTATGGGGCAACGAGAAATCTTGACATTGAAGACCTTGAGGGCTACTATTTTTTGCTTGGAAAAAGAAATATAAATCACGAAGCCCTTTTTGAACCTTTTAAAGGAACAGAAAAAAAAGAGGCCCTTGGTATCATTTCAAAGATTGTCCAGTCCCTTGTCAATGAGATAAGAGACCCTGATACTCCTTTTAACCCCCCAGATGACTTTAGCGATGCCTGTAGTAATTGTGACTATATACCCTTCTGTGGAACAGAATGGGCATTAAGAAATAAATATTCGAGAGGTTAAGATGGCTGAGCTCACACCATTAATGAAACAGTATTTCAGTATAAAAAGTAGATACAAGGATGCAATAGTATTCTTCAGACTTGGTGACTTTTATGAGATGTTTGGTGAGGATGCGATAATTGCATCAAAGGTTCTCCAGATAGCCCTTACCACAAGAGATAGGGATAAGGATGACCCTATTCCCATGTGTGGTGTACCTTATTTTACAGCAGAAACATACATATCAAAACTCATAAAGGCAGGATACAGGGTTGCCCTCTGCGAACAGCTTGAGGACCCATCAACAGCAAAAGGACTTGTCGAGAGGGATGTTGTTCGGGTCATAACAGCAGGTACTCACATACCTGAAGAGCCAAAGGAGAATTCCTTTATCCTCTCCTTCTATCCTTCAAGGATTAACTCAACAGGCATAGCCATTGCTGATATCCACACAGGTGAGTTCATCCTTTATGAGACCGATTCATCCATCGAGGATGAGATATCGAGATTCCAGCCAAAGGAGGTTCTCTATCCTTTATATCTAAAGGAAGACATAAGGTTTAAAGACCTTCTCAAAGAATTCTATTCCACGCCCCTTGAGGACTGGAATTTTGAATACAATGAAGCCCTGAAGACACTTCTTAATTATTTCAGGGTCTCTTCCCTTGAAGGTTTTGGCGTAGAGGTGATGGAGTCTGCTGTTAGTGCAGCAGGTGCCCTTATAACCTATCTCAGCACAACCCAGAAGGGGCTTCTGAACTTCAGAAAGCTCAAGACCCTGAGGAAACAGGACTTCCTTTATATGGATGCATCGACCATAAAAAACCTTGAGCTCCTTAAATCCCTCAAGGATGATACAGTCCAGGGCTCCCTTCTCTGGGTTCTTGATGAGACCCTTACTCCAATGGGAGGAAGGCTTCTCAGGAATTCCATAACAAGACCACTGCTTGATATAAATGAGATAAACAACAGGCTCTCTATTGTAGAGGCATTGATAAATTCAGGAGAGGTTCTTGAGCTTTTAAGAAATTCCCTCAGAAGGATTCAGGACATAGAGAGGCTTGCAGGCAGGATTGCCACATCTCAGGCAGGTCCGAGGGAGCTCGTAAGCCTTAAGAATTCATTAAGGCAGATACCACAGATAAAAAAAGTTCTATCGGGTTTTGAGTCTCCATCTATTATAGCCCTTAATTCAATGATAAGATATCCTGAGACCATTGTATCTCTTATCGAGAGGGCCCTTATTGACGACCCGCCCCATTCGCCAAGGGATGGAGGATTTATAAGAGATGGCTTTGATAGTTCCATTGATGAACTCAGAAACCTCCAGAAATCAAGCAGAGAGACCATAGCCCTTATGGAGGCCGAGGAGAGAGAGAGGACAGGAATACAATCACTCAAGATTGGTTACAACAGGGTCTTTGGGTATTACATAGAGGTGACAAAGGCAAATCTCAGGCAGGTTCCTCCTGATTATGAAAGAAAACAGACCCTTGTGGGAGCCGAGAGGTTTGTTACTCCAAAATTAAAGGAATATGAGGCAAGACTTCTTGGTGCTGAAGAAGAGCTGAAGAGACTCGAATACGAGATATTCCAGAAACTCCTTGATGAACTTAAACCCTATTGCGAGACCTTTAAAGAGATTGCTGGAGTAATTGCCCTTCTTGACATGCTTACTGCCTTTGCCATAGTTGCAAGGAGATATAACTATACAATGCCTGTAGTTGATGAAAGTTCTGTTATAGAAATAACAGATGGAAGACATCCTTCTATTGAGAGGCTTTCTGAAGAGAGGTTTGTGCCAAACAATCTTTACATAAATACAGATACAGACAGGCTTCTAATAATCACAGGACCTAACATGGCTGGAAAATCTACCTACATGAGACAGAATGCCCTCATAGTGATAATGGCGCAGATGGGAAGCTTTGTGCCTGCCAGTAAGGCGAGGATTGGCCTTGTTGACAGGATTTTTACAAGGATAGGTGCCTCAGACTTCCTGGTGAGGGGACAGAGCACCTTTATGGTTGAGATGATAGAGACAGCAAACATCCTTAACAATGCAACAGAGAGGAGTCTCATAATCATCGATGAGGTTGGAAGGGGTACATCCACCTTTGATGGTATAAGTATAGCCTGGGCAGTTGCTGAATATATTGCAAAAAAGATAAAGGCAAGGACCCTCTTTGCAACCCATTACCATGAGCTTACTGACCTCAGCCGCACCATTGAGGGAGTGAAGAACTACAATGTGACTGTAAAGGAGTGGGGTGAGGAGATAATCTTTTTAAGAAAGATAGATAAAGGACCTTCTGACAAGAGCTACGGTATACAGGTTGCAAGACTCGCTGGACTGCCTGAGGAGGTTATCCTGAGGGCAAAGGAGATCCTTGCAAACCTTGAGGATACAGAAATCACGGATACTGGAATGCCGAGATTTATAGGTCCTGTGCCTGAGGGAACTTTACAGCTTGACCTTTTTGGAGGAGCCTTCCATCCAGCAATAACGGAACTCA
>DAISHO010000200.1:0-4275 GCA_036822495.1 Thermodesulfovibrionales bacterium | reverse complement strand
GAGGCCTTATGCCCTCTTTAAAATACCATTTTAATTTATTTTGGACAGCTATGATATTTAACAAAAAAGCAAAAACAGAGGTCAGATGATCAGGCTTTAGGAGTTAGGCTTTAGGATCTCGTAAAACTCAAGCCTTGAGCTTGCAAGGTCTAATTCATAATCGGAGGGTTCATCCTTTATAAATCTTATGTTAAATCTCTTTTCAAACTCTTCTCTAATGAGACTTTTTGTCTCGTCCCGGTCTGGCACCTCAAGACCTCTTTCTCTACAGATATCCCTTAAACCGAATAATAATGGACCATCACCTTTTTTAAAGACCCTTTTTATTAAATCGTTATTTATAGAATAGGGCATGCTTCCCTGCTGGAGGAATCCTTCGCTTAACCTCTTCTGGGCACTCCCGATGACCTTTACCCCTGAAAGGGTAATCTCACCAAAAGAGCTGGACATAAAGCAGAGGGGATTGTGCCCATATCTTACCCTCTTCCGTCTTTCCACAGTTACAGGCAGGCCCTGTCTTTTTAAGGCATTAACAAAGCACTCAGAGATAGCATTGTAGATTTCGTAAAGACCTTTTGCTCCGAAAAAATCCTCGTAGGTACATGAAAAACTGTAAGTGAGTTCATCTCCGTGAAGAATAGCCCTGCCACCAGTTGGTCTTCTCACCAGAGGAATGCCTGCATTTGCACAGAACTCTGTATCTATCTCTTCAACCCTCTGGAAATACCCGAGGCTTACAGAAAAAGATTTCCAGGAATAAAATCTAAGTGTAGGAGGAACCCTTTTTTCAATTACGGCCCTGAGTATTGCCTCATCAATGGCCATGTTAAGACCAGGGGCCTCCTGTCCCGAATCGATGAGTCTCCACACCTTTGCGGTTAGTGGCATAAGTAACAGTTGGCGTCGATATCGTATTATTTAATCTTTTCCAGAACAATCTTATGCTTTATAAGGGATATCTCCTTAATCCTTCCCTCGAAGGTCTTCTGCTCTCCGAAGAGATTCCTGAGATACAACTTATCTCCCTCGGGCATTAAAATATCCACACCCTCGAGGAAGAGTATCTCCTTTCCATCTTCGTACACATAGGCATTTGCCTCACACATAATAAACCTCCTTCTTAAATATTCATTCTTTCCTTTATCATCTCTATAAGTTTCTCAACAAGATGTGGAAGAGGCTCTTTCTGGACACCTACTATATGTATCCGTTCCTGATTCAATGGAAGTAAGATCTTCGGGCAATCAGCATTTGCTATAGCATTAGCCATAGCTGGTGTTAATTCTCCGAGCATTCCATTTCCTGCAATTATGCTCAAAGTTCCAATAATCATGTCCACCCTCTTTGAATTATATACTATGGCATTTTCTCCTGTAGCACCTTTATTAGCCTTTGCCTTAAGCATCTGAGTCGTGGCAGTAGAGTTAGTTCCAAGGGCTATTATCTCAATATTCTCTCCAAATTCTTCCCTCAGTCTCTTCACAATAAGGGCACCGATACCGCCACCCTGACCATCTATAACAGCTATCCTTATCATTTTTGATATTATACATTATTTAGGCGACAGGCAGAGGAACAGGCTTCAGGATATTAGGAAAAATTTTATAGCCTGTAGCCTAATGCCTGACCGAGCACTCAGCCGTGCTACCCAGAAGCATTACCTAACAAGTAGGATATGCCTCCCAATCTCCACGGCTGATTGCTCGGTAAAGCCTGTAGTCTGTTATGAAACCCCTTATAGTCCTCATAGGTGGAGCCTATAGTGGTTGTGGTAAGACAACCTTCGGCACAGGTCTTATAAAGTGCCTCGGCAGAGGATGGTCTGTTATCAAGTACACAAAAACAGGTTTTTATTCTTCAATTATTACAAACAGGGAGATCATCTCACAGGAAGATAAGGATACAGCCAGATATGTGAAGGCAGGGGCTGAGGAGGTCCTGTGGCTCCAGAGCCCTCCAGAGAATCTCCGGGAAATGCTAAAAATATGTATCGATAAGTTATCAGATTCGAGGGGTATAATAATTGAGGGCAATAGTCCGATTGAGTTTTTAACCCCTGATGTTGTAGTATTTGTAGATGGCCATGAAAGGCCTTCCAAAAAAAGCTCCGAGATGGTAAAGAAGAGGGCAAATGTTATTGTAAATCCTTTAGAGGTTATAACAGCTATGAAAGAGACAAAGGAATTAATAGATAAAAAGATTGCCTTAAGAGAAGAACTTATTAAAAAGGCTATAAATAACAGGATACCCTGTTCACTTGCAAGGAAGCTTGCCGAGACTCATGGCCTTAAATACAGAGAGATCGGAGAGATGGCTGATGCCCTTGGCATCAAGATTACAGACTGTGAACTGGGTTGTTTTTAAAATTGGCAACCATACTATTTGAGATTGCCTTGACCTTTTATTTTGCTGGGGCAATAGTCAGCATCGTTGAGCTCTGGCTTGGCTCAAAGGCAACATCAAAACCTGTTATATACATTGCGATAGCTGGATTTGTCTTTCATACCTTTTCAATTATTCTAAGATATATACAGGGTGGGTATCTACCAATCACTAACTTACATGAGGCATCGTCTTTTTATGCCTGGTCAGTTCTCCTTCTCTTCTTTTTTCTCGAGCTCAGATACAAACTTGGACTTCTCGGTTGTTTTATAATGCCCCTTGTGTTTATCCTCATGCTTTCATCGAGCATGCTTCCAAGAGAACTGAAACCCCTTAATCCAGTTCTACAGAGCTACTGGTTACCGATTCACACCTTCCTCGCCTTTCTTGGCAATGCAGCCTTTGCCTTATCCTTTGTTATAGGGATCATGTACCTTATACAGGAGCACTATCTGAAGTCCAAACATCCCTCAGGACTTTTTGCGAAACTTCCGAGTCTTCAGAGCCTTGATGAGATAAACTACAGGCTTATCACCATAGGTTTTCCACTCTTGAGTCTTGCAATAATAACAGGAGCTGTCTGGTCTGAAACCGCCTTTGGAACATATTGGAGATGGGACCCAAAAGAAACCTGGTCCCTCATAACATGGTTTATCTATGCCCTTTTACTTCATGCAAGACTTGTTTCTGGCTGGCGGGGTAAGAGAGCAGCTATCCTCAGCATCATTGGTTTTAGCACAGTGCTTTTTACATTCTTTGGCGTCAGTTTAATAATGAAGACATACCATGCCTTCAAATAAAAACTAATGATTTCTGTAATAGGATTAAATCATAAAACAGCAGACATAGAAGTTAGAGAAAAGCTTGCCTTTAATGGCTCAAAACTCGAAGAAGGCCTTAAGGGCCTTTCGAGTCTTCCCGGTGTAAAAGAGGTCTTTGTTATCTCCACATGCAATAGGGTGGAGATATACCTCCATTCAACTATTACTTCGCCTCCAAAGGATACAGTTTCAAATCAGGTGATAAGATTTCTTTCAGAATTTCACTCTATACCTGAAGAACCATTAAAGAAAAGTCTTTATATCCTCAATGACACAGAGGCAATAAAGCACCTTTTCAGGGTTGCCTCAAGCCTTGACTCCATGGTGATTGGTGAACCCCAGATACTGGGTCAGGTAAAAGAGGCCTTTGAATTTGCCCTTGGGCAGAAAACAACAGGTCCTATCATTAATACACTTGTGAAAAAAGCCATCTCTGCTGCAAAGCGTGTGAGGACAGAAACAAGGATTGCAGAGAATGCTGTATCAATAAGCTATGCAGCGGTGGAACTGGCAAAAAAGATATTTGAAGACCTTTCAACAAAGACCTTTATGCTCCTTGGAGCAGGAGAGATGGCAGAACTTGCAGCAAGACATCTCATCTCAAATGGAGTCAGATCAGTTACTGTTGCTAACAGAACATATGAAAGAGGTTGCGAGCTTGCAAAGGAGTTTAATGGAAGGGCCATAAGATTTGAGGACTTCCCAAAGGAACTGATTCACACAGACATAGTTATCTGTTCAACAGGTGCACCAAACTATGTAGTGACAAAGGCTGATATGCAAGAGGTGCTTAAAGAGCGCAAGCAGAAACCAGTATTTCTCATTGATATCTCTGTGCCAAGGAATATTGACCCGGCAATTAATGAACTTGACAATGTCTATCTTTATGATATAGATGACCTTCAGGGCGTTGTTGACTCGAATATCCTTGAGAGGAAAAAAGAGGCAGAAAAGGCAGAAAAGATAATAGATGAAGAGGTTGAAAAATTCCAGAAGTGGCTCTCCTCCCTCGATTCCGTTCCGACTATAATTGCCCTAAGGAAAAGGGCAGAAAATATAAAGGAAGCAGAGT
>DAISHO010000199.1:0-4291 GCA_036822495.1 Thermodesulfovibrionales bacterium | reverse complement strand
TTGTGCTTTTTAGGGATGGCGTAAGTAATAGTTGGCCTTATGCCTCTTTAAGAATTATTTTAAACAGATGTGAATGAAAGCCTTGGTTAACGAAAAAGTAATAGATACCCTCTATGAGCTGATGAGGGAGTGCAGGCTCTGTCCAAGGAGGTGCGGTGTAAACAGGCTCGAGGGTGAGAGTGGTTTTTGCAGAACAGGTGCAAAGCCAGTGATTTCAAGCTGGGGTCCCCATTTTGGAGAAGAGAGGCCCTTAGTGGGTCGATATGGCTCCGGGACGATATTCTTTACATACTGCAATCTTGGCTGTATATATTGCCAGAACTGGACCATAAGCCACCTTGGTGAAGGAGAAGAGACAACAGTTGAAAGGCTCTCAAGTATTATGCTCCTGCTCCAATCACAGGGATGCCACAACATAAACCTTGTTACGCCAACACATCAGACACCCATGATAGTAGAGGCTCTTCTCCTTGCAAAGGAAAAGGGTCTCGAAATACCCATAGTCTATAACTGTGGTGGTTATGAGTCCCTTGAAACCCTGAGACTTCTTGAAGGAATTATAGACATATATATGCCTGATATAAAATACATGTCAGAGGAGTATGCTAAGAGATACTCCTTTGCCCCTGATTATCCAGAGGTGGTGAAGGTAGCTGTAAAGGAGATGCACAGGCAGGTTGGGGATTTGAGGATTGATAAGAGGGGGATAGCAATGAGAGGTCTTCTCGTGAGGCACCTTGTCCTTCCTAACAATATTGCTGGCACAGAAGAAGTTGTAAGATTCATTGCTGAGGAGATATCAAAGGATACCTATATCAACATAATGGACCAGTACAGACCCTGTTATAAAGCCTATGAACATCCAGAGCTTTCAAGAAGGATATCCCGTAAAGAATATGACGATGCCATAAAGGCTGCCCTCAGAGCAGGCCTCAGAAGGATTGACGGAGTGACTGTTTGAAGATAAGATTCCTTGGTGCAACAAAAGAGGTAACAGGTTCGTGTTTTCTACTTGAGGTGAAGGACCTGAAGCTCCTCGTTGAATGCGGTCTTCATCAGGGCGAGGGGAATCACAACGAGAACAGAAAGAACTTTGAATTTGATCCTTCAGATATTGATTATGTCTTCATCACCCATGCCCACCTTGACCACTCTGGTCTTTTGCCAAGGCTTGTAAAAGAGGGCTTTCGTGGTAAGATAATCCTCACTCCTCCAACAAAGGACCTCCTTGAATTACTCCTTTTTGATTCAGCCCATATTCAGGAATCAGATGCAGAATGGGTAACAAGAAAGGCCCTCAGAATGGGCAGACAACCTGTAACACCCCTTTATAATGTTGAAGATGTAAGGGCAGTACTACCACTCTTTGAGCCAAAGCCCTATGACAGGATATTCAATCTTGGAGGAGGGGTAAGATATAGGTTTCTTGATGCAGGCCATATCCTTGGCTCAGGAATCCTTGAGTTATGGTATCAGGACGGACCACAGGAAAAGAAGATAATATTCTCAGGTGACATAGGCAAAAAGGGAAGCCCGATTATAAGAGACCCTGAGACATCAGCAGAAGCAGATTATATCGTAATGGAGGCAACCTATGGAGATAGACTCCATAAATCTTTTGATGAGAGCGTCGAGGAACTTGTTGAGGCAATCAAGACGACCTTCAAGCGAGGTGGCAATGTCTATATTCCTTCCTATGCAGTAGGAAGGACTCAGGACCTCCTTTACATATTGAATAACCTTGTAAGGGAAGGAAGGCTCTACAGGATTCATGTTTATCTTGACAGCCCTCTTGCAGAGGAGGCAACAAAGGTCTATCTTGCTCATCCAGAATGTTTTGATGAAGAGGCAATGAAACTCTTTACAGCAAAGAGGATTGGCGACTCCATGGTCCTCCATTTTGTAAGAAGGACAGAGGACTCAATGGCCCTGAATAAGATCAGGTCAGGAATAATAGTTATAGCAGGCAGTGGGATGTGCGAGGGAGGAAGGATAAGGCATCATCTTAAACACAATCTCTGGAGACCAGAATGCAGTGTAATATTCGTAGGATTTCAGGCAAAGGGTACTCTTGGAAGGAGGATTGTTGATGGAGAAAAGGTCGTAAATATCCTCGGAGAAGAGATTGCGGTAAAGGCATCCATATACACTATAAATGGATTTTCAGCCCATGCAGACAGACAGGGGCTCCTTGAATGGCTCGAGGGCTTTGCCAACACACCAGAGATATTCCTTGTCCACGGTGAAGAAAAGGCGATTAATTCCTTAAGGGATGAAATTGTAGAGAGATTTGGCTTACCTGTAAGGATACCTGAAAGAGGAGAGGAGTTTGAGATATAAGGCTTGAAAAATCTCTTCAATAGTTGTATCCTTTAAATGGATGGGGGATAAGAAATACTGTATATGCTGTGGTGAAGAGGTCCCCTATTATGTAGTTGAGAGGGACCAGAAAAAGGAATATGCCTGTTCATACTGTGGTTTTACCCTTGAAGTTTTAAAACTATGGGAAGAAGAGGATACCCAGAAGCCTGCACAAAAGCAGAAACAAGAAGAAATGATAGAAACCAGTGAAGAGCCTGTCAGAACTGTTACTTCACCACCAGAGAAAGAGGAAACACCAAAAAAGGAAGAAGGCTCAGAAGTTTCAGCAAATGTTACTTTCACTACCCTAAATAAAGTAGTCATTAAAGAAGAAGGGAAAAAGGCAGGCAACAAAGAGAAAGAAATAAAAATTGTGAATTCGCAGGGCATCGAGCCAGTGGAGATGCCGAGTTCTACATTGAGCAGGGATGTAAAGACTGAAGCTAAGGGCTCAATTACAGATTCTTCAGGTGTCCAGTCTCATGAGGAAACAGTAGATGCCTTTTTTGAAGAAAGGGATTCCATAAAGCTCAGGATACCTGAAAAGCCAGAAAGAGATAAAAATATTCTGAAGGAAGAAAAGACAAAAGCTGATACCTATGCTATTGTGGCAGAGGATTCAGAATTCTTAAGGACACTTCTTAAGGAACTTATAATTAAAAAATCCCTTTCCGATAATGTAATTGCTGTTTCTAATGGTATTGAGCTTGTGGCTGAATACACAAGACTTATAAATGAAAGGACAAAGATAAATTTTGCCATAATTGACCTGAATATGCCTGAGATGGATGGCCTCACCGCCGTCAGAACAATAAGGGTGCTTGAAGAAAGAAGTAATATAAAGAAGGTTCCTGTTGTATTCTTCTCTGCTATAAAGGCAGATGAAGCCCTCAGAAAGCAGATGAGTATTCTTGAACCAGCCCATTATATAAATAAAGGTGTCTCACCATCACCACAGATTCTCGCTGAAAGGGTTGAGGTTCTTTTGCACTTTCTAACATACCGTTATGCAAGACCCTGAGCCTTTAACTCATCAGCAATCCTTCTGGCAAGCACAGAAAGCCCTTCATCCCTTGCCCCAAAGACTACAAAGGTATCCCAATTATCAAGTCTATTCATAATATCTTCCTTATCCTCAAGGACCTCAACAGATCTTCCTCTTGCCCTGAGCTCTTCTGCAAGGTCATTGCTTGATATATCCCTCTGAACTGTCCCACCAGAATAAAATATCGGAAGAAGAATAAGGTGGTCCTTGTGAGAGAGGCCTTCTGAAAAGACCTTTATATATCCATCCTTCATAAGCCTTGTTGGGCCGAATCCATGGGGCTGGAAGATAAAGCATGCAGAGCTCCTGAAGGCCTTTACAGTCCTGATAAGAGACTCTATCTTATGAGGGTTATGGGCATAGTCATCAATCACGAGCCTTTTACCTGTATTAAGAAGGATATCAAACCGCCTCTCTATACCATTGAAATCCGGAAGGACCTGACTTATCTCTTTCATTGAAATCCCAAGTTCTGAAAGAAAGGCTATGGCAGCAAGGGCATTGTAGAGATTGTGAATCCCCGGGATGGAGAGTTTGAACCTTATGCCTTTCAGGACAAATTCTGTGTTCAAGGGATTGAGCCTGACCTCTTCTGGTCTGTAAGGAGAAAATTCTTCTATGGAGAAGATAACAGGGTCTTTTAAACTCAAACCCCTCAGGTTCCTGTCATCTCCATTAATAATGACCTTTCCAGAGGTATTATTTGCAATCCTCTGAAACATCTCTCTTGTTACATCAACAGGATGGTGGTCAAGCTGGAGATTGAGGATAATCAGTCCTTCTGGTCTATAATTAACAATCGTTCCATCGGACTCACAGGCCTCTATAATAAGAATCTCATTTTTACCCGCAAGATAATTGCCAAGACCATTCCTTTCCTTTAAT
>DAISHO010000198.1:0-4291 GCA_036822495.1 Thermodesulfovibrionales bacterium | reverse complement strand
TCATGACCTTAATATACCTCTCAAATAAGTTGATAACCTCATTATACCCTAATAAAATAATCCTGTCGCTTCTTTTGTGTTTTTGAGGCCTTATGCCCTTTTGAAAATAACATTTTAATTTATTTTGGACAGCTATGATACTAAGAGTATTATACATGAAATAGGCTGAAGATAGGCTTAAGGCTTTAGGCTGAAGGCTGAAGATAGAGCAGTAGAGCAGTAGCGCAGTAGAGCAGCAAAAATAGAATAACAGAGCAGCAGAACAGCGTAGGAAATTATGGAATACATATTTCTTCCTTTAAAAAACTACTGCTCTGCTGCACTGCTGCTCTGCTGTTAGCCTATTTGTAGGCTTCAAGAAGGTCTTCAGTATTTATATAGCAATATCTTCCCTCTGCCCTTGCCTTAACAGGGATGGGATAACAGCTTCCTATGCCCTTTACGACTTCCCTTACAGGATAGGTAACATTACAGGTTCTGCATCTTATATATTTATCCTCAAACCTGAAACCAAGACCTGAGTTAAAGCATCTTCTGCATCTATTTAAAAATACCCTTGTCTCTCCCTCTATCCTTATTACAAAAAAATCAATCCTTCTGGAGTTAATCTCTGTGGTATAAAAGACCGGGACCTCTGAAGATGCGTTATGGAGAATTATAAATTGATTCCCCTGAGGGGAGATATACTGAAAGGACTCTTTTTCAGAACAGGAAAAAAGCCAGAAGAGCAAAACCGTAAGCTGGAGTAAAAGAACCCAGCAGGCTGGCTCTTTCCCTTTCTCTTTATCTTTCAACTTTGCAAGACCTCATTTATCCTTCCAGAAATCATCTGGAATCTCCGCTTTGCACCTCTCGCAAGCTCTCTGTTATGAGTCACAAGGATAAATGTTATACCCTTCTCCCTGTTAAACCTCTCAAAAAGGTCCATGACCTCCTTCTCTGTATCCTCATCGAGGTCTCCTGTCGGTTCATCAGCAAGAACGAGCTCAGGGTCATTTATAAATGCCCTTGCAATGGCAACACGCCTCTGCTGGCCTCCTGAGAGCTGGGATGGATAGGCATTGAACTTATCCTTAAGTCCAACAAGACTGAGGAGCTCCTTTGCCTTATCTATAAGGTTTCTGCTACTGTTACTTTCTCCACCAATTTTCTTTTTAGAAAATATTGTTGGCAGAATCACATTCTCAAGGGCAGTAAGTGTAGGGATGAGGCTTGAGAACTGGTAGATAAAACTCACCTTTTCATTTCTGTACTCGGAAAGTTCATTGTCATTAAGGCTCAATATATCAATACCATCAATATTAATGCTTCCGCTATCAGGCCTTGTGAGACCTCCAAGAAGGCTCAGAAGGGTTGTCTTCCCGCTTCCTGAATGGCCAACTATGGAGACAAACTCACCCTTCTTAATCGAAAAGCTCACATTATCAACAGCCCTAATCTCCTCTGAGCCGATGAAATATCTCTTTGTAAGCCCCTTTGCCTCAATCATTTGTTTCCTCCAATCTCCTTCAATAACATATCTGCCATGCCTTTGTCTATATCGAGGAGTTTCCTGTATTGCTCCATGGCAGAATTCCTGTTTCCTTTCTTAAAATAGGCAATACCAAGGTTATACCTTGCCGTTGCATAATTGGGCCTTAAGGCTATGGCCTTTTTGAGATTTGCTATCTCCTCATCAATAAACCCCTTTTTGCCATAGGCAATTGCAAGGTTGTTATATAAAACAGGATTTTCAGGCATCAACCTCATTGCCTCTTTAAATGACCTGATTGCCTCATCAGGCATGTTGAGCCTGTTATAGGCAGTACCCATCCTGAAATAGGCATAGGCCATATCAGGCTTAAGCTCCACTACCTTTTTAAGGGCATCTATCTCCTCTTTATAAGCACCATTCCTCTCATAGAGGTCAGCAAGATGATACAAGAGGTCAGGATTATTTGGGTCTTTTGAGAGCTTTTCTCTGAGCTCACCATAGACTGTATCAACAACATAGGGATTTACAACAGTGGGTGGCGAGGTAACAGTGCCTGACCTCTCCTCTGCCTTTTCCTTACAGGAAAGGTTTAATATCATTACAGGGATTAAAATCCAGAGAAGTCTTATCATTATCCTTGCTCCTTTCTAAATGAGAATATAATCCAGCTCAGTGACAATAAGCTCAAAACAATTCCCTCAAGCCTCAGGGAAGGCACTGTCCCATAATTACAGGGCATCCTGCTACTATGACAATAACCCGTAAACTCAGGGATCATGACAACAAGAAGGCCTGATATGAAAAGAAGAAGACCGACCAGTCTGGTGGCAAAAGTAATAGTTCTCCCTTTCACTAAGAGGAGGACTCCAAGTATAATAATCAAAAGACCCATGACAGCCTCAAAAAGTCCCATATATGAACAGGCCATTCTATCAAAACCCTGAAGCTCGCACACAGGGAATATAATTATCGGTGTAAGGGCAATGAGAATGCCCAGTAGTAGTAAAACCCCTGGGATAAACCTCGCCAATACCTTTATATCATTCATCTGACAAGCTCAAGGGCCTCCTCAAAGACAAGGGCCTTTCCATATCTTTCTGCATCCCCTTTATTCTTAAAGGCACCAATCTGCCATGCCATTGGTGTCTTGAAATTACCTGACTTTACATAGAAAGCAGACTTTGCATCGATCCAATCACCTGTAATAAAATCCTTTACACATGCCTCTTTTATCTTCTGGGGAGCCTTTCTATAATGATAAAGCAAATCACCTATATCACAAAAGTGTTTTCTTCCTGTCTCATCAATTGCCCATGAAAAAAACTTAGAATCTTGATTAATAGTCATCCCGCATTCAGCGCATCTTAAAGATTCTTCAGCCGAGCACTCAGCTGTGGTAACCAATGGAGTTAACCATGAAAGAAGTGCTCGGTTACTTTCGCCACCAATTACTTGCACTACTAATGCAAAAAAGAGGGAGGTTAGAAGGTTAAGAATTATCAGCCTGACTGTTACATCGCCATTTTTCCTGTTCATTATTCGCCCCTCCTTATAGCCTCATAAGGCTCCATCCTGGTTGCATTCAAGCTCGGTAGAAGGGATGAAATAAAGCCTGTTAAGATAGAAAATATTATTGCAACTATAATGACCTCAAAAAAGGGAAATGCTGAAGGCATGAGATAGGGAAGTTTCAGATAATGAATAAGGAGCTTTTTAAATGTAATAAGAAGAACTGCACCAGCTGTAATTCCAGCAATGCCTCCAATGGTTGATACAGTAATTGCCTCTGTAATAATAAGCCTGAAGATATCTACCCTCTTTGCACCCATTGCCCTGAGAACTCCAATCTCCCGTTGCCTCTCATTCACAATCATATAAAAGGCAAAGCCCATCATGAGTAATGCCATGCACCAGAGGATGAGACTCACGCCAAATATTCCCTTAAGTATTCCCTTCATCTGGGTTCTGACTGTATTAATCACCTCATCAGAGGCAATAGCCTTTACACCAGGGACATCATGCTCTATCTTTATTGCCACCCTTTCAGGGGTATAGCCATCTCTTATCTGGACAAGGACAGCTGATATCTTGTCTTCAGGGACATTTACTGGCTGGATTGCCTTTTTCTTTGACTCCTCTGCCATCCTGTAGGCATCTTCCATCCTCATAAATACAGAGTTGTCAAAGAACCTCATACCTGTGGGCTCCATAGTGCCAGCTACCTTAAAGATAGTCCCGAAGAAAGGTATCATATCACCTGTAACAACGGGCACATCCCTTCCTGTAATAACCTCGAATGGTCCAAGACCTTTCTTAAGATGTCTTTCAAGCCAGGGGTTAACAGTAAAGTCTGTCTCGGGCTCAAATCCCACAAGGAATACATCAACACTATAACAGCATGTGAAAGAGGCTGGCTTGATAAATAACTGGGCAGAGGCACGGGCTACACCTTCTACAGCCCTCACCTTATCAAGGACAGACCTTTCCATATAAAAACTTGTTGGTTCACCAGCCAGAAGGGCTGTCTTTGCCTGCGGTTCATATTCCTGAGGCACAACAAGGACATCTGCACCAAGTCTATATGTGCCTATCTTAAGGGCATTCTGCATGCTCATGCTGAATATAGTTGCAGAAAAAAGTGTACCTGTAGCAACCGCAATGCTCAGGGAAAGGACAACAGTCCTTACAAAACGCCTATTAAGATTTCTTATGGCAACTGAAAAGATATTCATCATCACATCTGTCCAAGATAAGTCTTAAAAGGGCATGAGGCCGAAGAACAGGCTACAGTAGGCTATAGGCTACAGGCTATAGAAT
>DAISHO010000197.1:0-4303 GCA_036822495.1 Thermodesulfovibrionales bacterium | reverse complement strand
AGTCTCTTTTTCTCCTCATCAGTCTTTGCTGGGAAGGCATTTGTCTCTATAGAGCCTTTAAAGTGATGCTCTTCAAATTCCTTAGCGGGCTGGATATCGACAATTATGAGCTTTTTGCCTGAGTCGAGCCACTTTTTGAAGTCCTCAGGCCTTACATAGTTTGCTGCAAAGGCTGAGGTTGTGAATAGAAACACAAGACATACTGCAAATAGATACTTTTTCATCTCCATACCTCCTTTTTTTTATTAACCGATCCATACAGTTCTCATTTCCTTCATGCCTTCAATTATATGATTCGTTGTCCCCCTGTAGCCAACCTTGAGCTCCTGTTCAAGGTTGTAATACTTAAGGCATGTGCCACAGGAGAAGATCTCAACGCCCATCGATTCTATCTCCTTAAGGATCGGGATAATTTCTTCATTGACTGTTGTTAACTTTACACCCGCATTAAGGAAAAAGATGGCCTTTGGGAGTTCCTTTGTAACCTTCATTGTCTCAAAAAAGGCCTTTATCAATATCTTTCCGAGCTCTTCTTCCTTTCCCATGGTATCTGTAGCAACAATCAGGAAATAGGCTGAAGGCTGAAGGCTGAAGGCTGAAGTTTCTATCGATTCCTTTGTTACGGTTTCAGCTTGGGGGATCTCGCAGGTATAGCCTTTAACTATCTTTACCCTCCAATAGTTGTCCTCCTTCACATTCTCTGTATAAAAGCCATTCTTATTTGCAAACCTTGTGAGATTTTTTACAGAGGCCTCATTGTCAACGAGTATCTCTATGATACCCTCACTTATCTTCGAGAGGGCCTCTTCAGCCATAATAACAGGCTTTGGACATACCTCTCCCCTTGCATCAATAAGTATCATTCTATCTCCCTAAAGGTGATTTTATATCCAATGTTAAATCCATAAAGGTCTTCATTAAGGGGTTTTCCATCTGCTTCTGCATAGGGATACATAAAATAATTCAAAGGCTCTGAGGCCTGTGGAGGGTTCAAAACAATATCTCTTCCTATCCCAAAGGCAATCCTACTTTCATCTACAGCACCAAAGAAGTATTCCCTTAAAGGTCTTGCCTGTTCAAGAGTAATCGTCTGCTCAAGTATTGCCTTTCTAACATCAGCAGGGTCAACAACTACCCATCCATATCCTGGTAGATAGAACTCTGCCCAGCAGTGCTGAGCCTTTGTCATATCACCTTCCCTGCCTTTTGGGATGCGGATTCCAAAGACCTCCCTTGCCGGAATACCCGAGGCCCTTGCAAGGGCAACAAACACAGAATGGATATCTGCACACTTGCCACCTTTTGTCTCCAGAAGCCTCTCAACCTCTCCAAAACCGCATCCTTTTACATTTGGGTCTCTGTACATATTGTCAACAATCCAGTCATAAATAGCCCTTGCCTTTTCAAGGATCGTCCTTTTGTCTTTTGTTATCTTCAGGGCATATTCCTTCACCTTTCCATCAAGGGGAAGGTTTTTTGCTGGTCCGAGATAGTCTTTAAATTCATCCTTTGATAAGGCCGTTTCTATTTGGGGAAAATCCTTTGTTATGACTTCTTTCCTTTTCACCTTAAAGGTCAGTGTCAGCTTTCTTTCCTTTACTGGAGATTTCCATTCAGTATAAAGGATGTGGTTACCATATCTTGATTCCGTGTATATTCCCCAGTAAGAGGGATTACCATTTATGCGGACATCAAAGATCTCCTGATTTTTATCAGAGACAGGATAGGGAACCCAGAGCCTCACCTCTTTTGCATCTTCAGGTGTCTTGAGATCAAAAATCATTGTAACCTCAGCCCTTCGCTCTTTTGCAGATGCCATACCTGCTAAAAAGGATGAAAATAGAATAATAAATATAAAAATTGACCTCTTCATTTAAAAACCTCCTCAGGTTGTCATATAAAAATATATATAAATTTTTATTTCATGTCCAATAGTTTTTTGTAATAAAAAACTTAATATCTATAGATTAAGGCTAATTAATGAAGGGCATTAAGAGACAGGGTTCTGAAAGGAGTTTTTCTATACCATAAAGCTCTGCATAATGTCTTAAAACCGAGATAATGAAAATCCTGCTTAGTTTTCCCTTCTTAAAATCATTCAGGATCTTCAGGAGGTGTTTTTCAGTCTTTGAGTCAATATGGGGTTTAAGCTCCTTTATTATCATTCTGAAGACCTTTTCTTCGTCCTCGGGTCTTGGCTTTAAGGTCAGAATCCTATTCATTGCCTTGAGATAAAGGATTTTTTTATCTTTAATGGAAGAATTAACAAGTTCATCAAGACATTTACAGGTCTCAACACTTCGCGAGAGAAAGAGGAGCCTGTGGTGTGTGTGGAAATCCTTTAATTGATTTTCTGTTTTTACTGTTTTAAAGGTATTATACATATGTACTCGCTCAAAAAAATTCCTCCTCTCTTCTGGGTCGTATAATGTTTCATTTTCTGTAACAGGGATTTCTGGAAAGGCCTTTTTAAAGGCATGGGCAAAGAGACCTGATGTCTTCTGACTCGTTTTTGCTATCCTGACACTGAGCCCGCAGCTTGGTGACCTGCTTTTAAATACAAACCCTGAGAGGTTTAGTTTATAGAGTTCCTTGAGCTTTTTCTTTATCCATTTATTCAACCTTTCAGTATGGTCAATACCTGTATTTACTGTAATGAGCCTTACAAGACCTCCTTTGCCATCAAGGACCATTGGTTCTCTTGGAATAGGTAGACCAGCTTCCACTTCAGGACAGAGAGGGAGCCATTTTACATATCTTCCAGCAGTATATTTAAGATAATGGTCAAGCCTGTGCTCACCATCATATCTAACCTTTTTTCCCAGCAGACAGGCACTAATGCCTATAATTGGTTTCATAATTTAAATTTACCATTCTTATTTGAATCATTAGGCCTTTCGTGTTGTTTAAAACATGTAATGAATTCCAGCATTGAAGATCCATTTTGTTTTCAACTGAAGTCCATTGAGGTCCTGATATAATGGTATTCCCCCTTCAACACCAAGACTGAAATGACCTTTTGAATATCTGAGTCCTATCAGACCATCGAGTTTTTGCCCACCATAATTATCAGGATCGGCATCTGGCATCGGTGCTCCCATCATTGGATCAAGGAGTTTATCAATTTCCGGGTCTTTACCTCTTATTTTACCAGTGTAGTCATAGGCGAGTCTCACCCATATGCTTAAGGGATCGAGGTCTCTCTGAATCCAGCCTGTAAGCCTCAGACTATCTCCAAATGCCCAGTTATTTTCATTTTTATCAATATGGTAGGTGAACACTGCCTGTGCTCCCAGGTTCCAGAGTCTATCTTTGCTTAAGGTATTGTAGGTGATTGCTGGTTTAAGATTGTAAGTTCCTGAGCCAAGTTGCATATCATAGGGCATGCGAAATCTCATGCCCATGGTCTCGAATTCTTCTTCTATACTACCTGTTGGAAATTCTATGCCCAAACTCCCGGTAAGGTCATTATTGAGTTTATATATAGCCCTTATCTCTGTATCTCCAAGGCCCCTTGAGCGCATTGGTGGTTCTCTCTTAATCATACTCATAGGGCCCATGTCCATAAGCATCTTCATTTCATTGACCCTGTAAGTTGTCATTGCCATTAATGTGAGTCTGTCTGTCAGACCATACATAATCATAAACATGTGCATGTCCATTATCATTCGGGTAGGGATCATCATGTATTCATAAGGTTTTCCTCTCATATAGCCCACATCGCTTTCTGAAACATCTGTAGTCCCATCCCTCAGTCCGCTCATATCCATATGCATGAATTTGTAATTTATCATCCACATGCCAGCAGGATGGGTATGATAAATATCATCACCCATGGCTGGATTTATAAGCATGGTATCATGGGTTTCAAAATGGTTATGTGTATGATGCTGATGACTTATTTCCTCTGAAGCAACCGTGGCACTTAAGTTAAAAATTAGGGGTGCAATGCTGAGGATAGAAATAGAAATAATGAATAAAGGCTTAATAAGTCTTTTCATTTCGTTACCTCCCTTATTTTTTTAAAGGGCGGGCCGATGGCCCGCCCATAATTTATTTTTTCATCTTTGGTGCTTCAGGGATGTTCGAGCCGTGACATTCATTGCAATTCTGCTGGCCGGTTATTCCAAAGTGCTTTGCTGGTGACCAGGCGACCTCTTCTTTATATTTGCCATCCTTCCAGGCATTGAGGTCTTCTACGAGCTTATAGGCGACGCTTGCGGCAACCCTTGCACAGCGATCCTTTCTCTCAGGGCTTGCAAGGGCAAATCCTGACGCCTTCATCCACTTTCCAACAGATATA
>DAISHO010000196.1:0-4310 GCA_036822495.1 Thermodesulfovibrionales bacterium | reverse complement strand
CAGCCTATCGCCTATAGCCTATCTTATATCCTGAAGCCTAACGCCTAAAGCCTATCTTAAGCCTTCAGCCTATTTGAGGCCTTATGCCCTTTTGAAAATAACATTTTAATTTATTTTGGACAGCTATACCTGCCAGTAAAGGCTTAGAGGATAAGGAAGATACATGCGTGCTCATTAAGAAGTCTTATTAGTTCTTCTTCTTTCATACCGAGAAGGCTGTTCCCCTCCTTTGATATAGCCCTGGTTCCTTTCACCGTATCTCTTGTTGCAATCAAAACAGGATGGGTATAGAGAGGACCTTTGCTTATCCTTGAGAGTAGTTCCTCTCTTATAATCTGGTGAACCATGCAGAGAGGGTGGATAATACCTTCCTTCCTGAAGGCTTTTTCGTATTCCATTATAAAGCCATTGTTTGTAATAAGGTCAAAGAAGTGAATAAAGGGACAGACTGTACTGATAAGAAGAACTCCTCTTGGAGAGTCCAGTCTCAGCAATCTTCCATCGAGTCTTTTTAAGAAGATATTATCCTTGATATCTTCAGTCTCTGATATATTGTTCAGTTCATCAATGTCAATAGTTGCTACAAGGTCCTGAATAAATCTCCTTATAAAATTCCTTGAGAATCTCCTGAGGGATGAGAGCTTCAGAGAAATATCTTCGCTCTTTTTAAGTATCTCCGTTACTTCCTCAAGATGCGGTTTAAATCGGTTTGTGAGGTCTGTTTCTGGTAAATTAAGTCTATATTTCATTATTCAGGCCCTTCCTTCTATGATGAGCTCAATTGCCTTTGTGTCTAAGCCAGACATCTCAAGTCCAAACCTTGAGTATACAATTTTCCCTGAGGTTGTTGATCTACAGGCAACTGCTACAGAATGGACAACCGAATCCCCCTTTCTTATCTTTGAGGCAAGCTCATCCCTGAACCTCTGATGGATAATACATAATGGATGGAGTATAGCCTCATTCTTAAATGTGTGCATATATTCTTCTGGTATTTTTTTCCAGTAATGAGGGAATCCGTTGCCATCTTTAAAAAGCTCAGATACAGGAACTGAGGGACAATCCTTCAGGACAATAATCTCTCCATACCTGATTCCTTCTCCTTCAAGGCTGATAAGGGGTGATATGCCTTTTTCATAGCCTTCAAAAAATTCATCGATATTCAGATATCCATTTATTTTCAGTAAGCTTAGAGGCAATTTCTCTTGCGATTATCCTCAGTCTGGATGTTTTAAGAGAAATATCGATGTCTTTTCTTGAAAGATGGGCCTTTATCTCTTCATACCTCTGTTTAATTACCTCTGTGAATAATGGTTTTCCCTTCATTTCATACCTCACCCTGACCCTGAGGATTTTATTTAACCATTACATATAATTCAGGTTTAATTATGCTTCTGGTATCTTGAACTTTTCAACAGAGCCCATAAGTCTCTGGGATGTTCCAGAAAGTGTCCTTGCCACTTCTCTAAAGTCGTGAACAAGTTTCAGAACCTGAAGAGATATCCTCTGAACCTCTTCCATGGATAGGACTACCTTTGAGGTAAGGGCCTTCTGGCCTTCAGCAGAGTCATGAATCTCTGATATTATTGTGCTTATCCTCTTAATGATATCATCTATCTCTGTAAAGACCTTTCCTGTATCCTGGGCAATCCTTGTCTCCTTCTCTACATAACCTGTTGCCTCTTCAAGGTGTCTTGTAACCTCTCCTGATTCTGTCTGGATAGCACCTATTATATCCCCTATCTGTTTTGTTGATTTTGCAGCCCTCTCGGCAAGGCCTCTGATCTCTTCAGCTATTACTATAAAGCCTTTTCCCTGTTCTCCTGCCCTTGAGGCCTCAATGGAGGCATTGATAGCAAGAAGGTTTGTCCTGTTAGCTATCTCTGTAATCAGGCCAGAAATGGTACCTATCTCCATGAGCCTTTCAGATAGATACTTCATTCTTTTATTTATGGCCTGAATCGTGACCCTTATAAGTTGGATACCCTCTATTGCCTCAAGGACGATCTTTGAACCCCTCGATGTTGCTTCAAGGGCAGTCCTGGCAATCTCATTTGCTTCTCTGGTTTTTTCACTTATGGTGACAGCAGAATGGGCAGCCTCATCAGTTGACTCTACTGCCTTTTTCACTTCAGCCATCTGGGTCTCCGCACCCTTTTCCATCTCCCTGAGGATATTAAGAATCCTTGATGCCTCCTTTGAGACTCCTTCAACAGAGCTTTTAACATCATTAATAAGACCTGTAAGTCCTTCTGCCATAAGGTTAAAGGCATCACCAAGGGAACCAAATACATCGGGCGTAACCTCTGCACGATGGGTAAAGTCTCCTTCAGCGGCAGAGCTCAGGAGGTTAAGGAAGTTTATGATATTGTCCTGCATCTTCTGTCTTTCCTCTTCAGTAAGTATAAGGCCTTTCAGTTTCTGCTGGGTCTCATTAAATATCCTTGCTATTTCACCAAATTCATCCTTTGACCTAACCTTAAGTTCTGCTATTTCACCTCTTCCAATTTTCTCCATGCCCTTCATTAGATCCTTAAGGGGATTCATTATCCTCGAAGATACAAAAAAGGCAATAATAATGCCGATTGACATAGATATGAGATAGACAAAGAGGAAGTCTCCGATCTCCTTTCTAACAAGTTCGATGGTAGATGGTTTTACAAAACCTGTGGCAAGAAAACCATAATCTCCAACTGGCGAGATAATTAAATAGTGATGTTTAAATCCCTGAAGATTAAATTCATCAGCTACGGGTTTGCCTTCTTTAATCAGGGCAATGAGTTCAGTAGGAACCTCACCTGAAAAGGTATGAGTAATTGCCTTGCCATCTTTGTCTGTAAAGACTGCATAAAGGACATCCCTGGAGGACCTTATCTCGTCTGTAAGGGTCTTAAGGACATTGTAATCTTCTGTAATGAGAAGGTCGAAGGCCTTTGATGCCTGAGATGTAGCGTAAAGTTTATATCTCTCAAGGGATGTATGCTCCATCTCCTCTGCCATCTCAACAGCATGATAGATAAAGACACCTGTAGCAGTTATTATGACCATCCCGAGAAGGGTAAGTAATATTTTGACTCTTACAGAAAGTCCTTTCATGGTTTTCTCCTATTTTATCGGAATATAATCAAGATTCTTTACAATGTTCTGTCCCTGAGGTGATAGGAGAAACTCTATAAATCTCTCTACATCACCAGAGGGTCTGCCCTTTGTAATAAGATTGAGGGGTCTTATTATGGGATAGGTCTTGTTTTTAATATTATCTCTTGTAGGCTCTATACCATCAATCTTAATTCTTTTTATCTTTCCGAGTTTTTTTTCAGCCCTTTCAGCAGCACCTATGGAGACATAACCTATTGCCCCTGGTTCTCTTGATACCTCTACAATTGCCTCACTGTTCTGTCCAACAACAATGGCTCCCACAGGAGAGTATTCTGTTTCACCTTTTAATCTATAATACATAAGGTTATCCTTTTTTGTTACTTCAAGTTTAAAATGCTCTATAAATAGGTCAAGGGTTGATCTACCAAAGTCCTTGCTCACGAGTCTTACAGGCATGTCAGGGCCTCCAAGGTCCTTCCAATTCTTTATTTTTCCTGTGTATAAATCTATTACCTGTTTTGAACTAATGTTATCTATTGTATTTTTGGTGTTCACAATGATTGCTATTCCGTCATAGGCAATGGTATGGGCTATAAGGTCTCGGTATCTCTTTTTTTCATCAGGATAGATATCCCTTGAGGCGGTTCCTATCTCAACAAGGCCTTCACCAGCACCCTGAACCCCCTTTGTAGAACCACCACCTTCAACAAGTATTCTCAAATTATGTTTTCTTCCGAATATCCTCGCTGCTATGGTTGCAATGGGCTGGACAGTGCTTGAACCCCTTATTCGTATTACCTTCTCAGCATATGTGAAGGAATCAGTAAGCAATGAGATGAAAAGGAAGATAGAAATTAAAAATACAGAAATCAGAGGTCGCATATCTGAGGTCTGAGGTCTGAGGTCTGAGGTCCGAGGTCGGGGTTTGGAACTTAGATGTCGGAAATCAGAGGTCGGATATCGGGGGTCAGATGATGGGAAAAAACTTTCCTTAGATTCTGATATCTGACCTCTGACTTCTGACATCTGTTTTAAGCCTCCTCCCATTTATATTTTTTAGACTATAATATACCAGAAAACCTCATATTATGCAAATGATTTAGGGTGCATGTATCGATTAACTCCTTTAAGCCAATCCTCTTTATAAACTCGCTGCAAAATGCAAGACCTGAGTGAGGCGTTATCTCCTCAGGTGTCAAATAGAGTTTAAA
>DAISHO010000195.1:0-4323 GCA_036822495.1 Thermodesulfovibrionales bacterium | reverse complement strand
TCGGGTCTTCGGTTATTTCCAACGGAGAAGTGTACTGTGCCTGTGAATAGCAACCCCCATTCTTCATGGGCAGAAGTTTACGATCTTGCCTACGAACGATCGTTCGGTGAGTTTTATAACAGATTGATTGTTGCGACAATCCAAGTGATAACGGATAGAATTCACCCCGGCGGGCGCATTGTTGATTTTGGCGCAGGAACAGGTCGCCTTTCGATTCCACTTGCTGAAAAGAATTTTGAGGTTACCGCCGTTGACCCTTGCTGTGAGATGCTCTATCAATTGGAGCGGAAAAAACTGGACGGAATGAAGTTGCGCACCATCTGCTCAAAAATGCAAGACTTTAAGGAGAACGGTTTTGATTTCGCCCTTTGTGTTTTCACCGTCTTGCTCTATTTGCTGGATGAAGAATCTCTGAAAAAATCCCTTTTGGCGGCTTATGACGCCCTGAAACCCAGCGGGATGCTGCTTATTGATATACCATCCAGAAAGCTCTTTAGGGGTTACACCGTCAAGGATGCTTTGATTGAGCGTGTTGTTTCTGTGACTAAAGAGGATGGGGACATCTACTTATACCAAGAGGAATTGAAAGTGAAGGAACCCGCTGGCAAGGAATCAACATATTCGGATAAATTCAGGATTAGGTACTGGTCGCCTGAGTATGTGAACAAAATACTGGTAGAAGTCGGATTTGTCCTTGAAGCTGATTTGACGGATCACTTCTTAGAAACAGGGTCCCAATACTGGATAATGAAGAAAACCGAAAAAGGTGCACCACCGAACCACAATTTAGCTCACAGGTGATTGTCCACGGAAAGGTTTATGGGAATTTCTCTGCAAGGGATTACTATAAAACTCAAAAAAATCCTCTGGCTGCACTCTCTTGCCGCCTCTGAGGTTTGACATTAGGCTAAAATAAAAAAATGGATACAACTATCTGAAAAATAACCGCTACAAAGCGGGTTTTTTAAAACAATTGATGATAAATCTAAATGCACCACCCTTTCAATTTGTTTTGGACAGCAGTGATTCAGCTTTAATTTTATCTTCTGGTGTGTTTATGTTTATAAATGAAAGACCCTCTGGGTCAATGGCCTTAATATCCATCTCAGAGATATAATATGTCTTTATCTCCTTTAAAAAATCTGTCATCCCACACCTCTTTTTTTCAATCCATTCTCTGACTAAAGGGATAAGCCTTCTTGAATAGGCTCCAAGAAGGGGCTGGGCTTTACTGTCAAAGATGGGTATAACTGCATCGTAGCTTTTTAGCCTTTTTTTTGCCTGATTCCTTATGAAATTAACAAGGCCAGGATTTATGAGGGGCATATCAACAGCTGCGACAAGAATCTCCTCTTCTGAGTTTATAAGGGCTGTGTAGATGCCGGTGAGGGGACATCTGAAATCAAAAAGGTCTCCATACATGGGAAGGCCTAAATAGAAATAGGCTTCAGGGTTATTTGTTATTATGAGTCTTCTGGGAAGGTCTTTAAGGGATTCCACAACCCTTTCTATAACCCTTTTACCACTGAATTCTATAAGACCTTTAAGAATCGGGTATCTTCGGTTAGAGCCTCCAGCAAGGATAACACCTGTCATAATGGTAAAAACAGGGGGTGTTCCCATTTTCAGGCAAACAATTTTTTAACCTTTGATTTAATCCAGTTCCAGCCCTTTTCTATTAGTTCAGCACCTTTTTTGATAATCTTTTCCTTAACAAAGTGTGCTGCAGCGTCAACAACAGTAGATAGTACAGGCGGTAGTTTGGATTTGATAGCAGTGACCACAGGTTTTTCTACTGTTTCGTAAACCTTAACAACAATAGCAGTAAAACCTGTTACGACGGTTCTATCTATATTCTTTTCAAGGTCTTTTTTTGTAATTTCTCCTCTGGCATAGTTGATCACATTTTCCTGAATATCTGAAGCCATCGCACCCAGGATTCCGAAGGCTGTATCTGGTAACCCTATATCCTTAATCAAGCCTGTCTTTTTTGCCTTGTAGTAGGCTATTGTGTTGATTAAATCACTCTCCCTTATCTCTTCTAATTCTTTTTCTTTCTCCATATTAAACCTCCTCGGAAATCCTTATCTTTAAAAGTTCTGTTTCATCCTTCAGGGCTTTAATATCTTCTTCGGTAATTTTGTCTTTAAATTCCTCCAGAGGATTAACCAGGGCTTTTATCTTTTTATAATGGTGAATTCCTTCAAGGAGTTCTCCTGCTATCTTTTCTACTTCTTCTTCATTTACCATACAGTGTTTTTTGAGGGCTTCCTTAAACCATTGCAAGGGGTCTTCAGGTTTGCTTTCTTCAAATTCTTTCTTGATTTCATCAATAAAATCAGAGATTGCACTGCTAAAAACAAATCTCTCCTCCATAGAACTCCTCCTTTATTCTGCAGATTTTGAACCTATCTCCTTTGATTTCTCTTTTAACTCCTTTATTGCTTTTTCATTTGTTTTTGAGAAGGGTTTAAAGTCATTACAGATTACATTAAAGGTTTCTTCAATGTTAAAAGCCTTTTTTTCTTTCTCGGCTATAAAAGCCTTTTCAATCAGCTCCTTTACCACTGCCTCTATGTCAGCTCCTGTGTAGCCTTCCAGTTTATCTACAAAACCCTCCAGTCTTGTAAACCATTCTCCCTTTTTTCTCTTCTTTAAGTGAATCTTCAGTATCTCTTTTCTTGACTCCTTTGAAGGGAAATCAAGAAAGAATAATTCATCAAAACGTCCCTTTCTTAAAAATTCAGGGGGCATTTGAGATATATCATTGGCTGTAGCCACTACAAAGACTGGGCTTTTCTTTTCTTGCATCCATGTAAGGAATGTTCCGAAGACCCTGCGGATAACATCTGAACTCCCGCCTCCATTTGATGAAACACCAGCAAAACCTTTCTCAATCTCATCAATCCACAATACACAGGGTGCAACCGCCTCAGAAATCTTTATAGCCCGTCTTATATTCTCCTCTGACTGACCCACATAGGGACCAAGCACCATTCCCATATCAAGTCTGAGGAGGGGGTAGCTCCAGTGTTTTGCTATAACCTTTGCAATAAGGGATTTTCCACACCCTGGCATCCCGAAAAGGAGTATCCCCTTAGGTATATCAACGCCGAAATCATTTGCCTCATTAAGATTTTTAATAATGGTCGTCTTTGTCTTAAGCCACTCTTTCAGATTTTTTAAACCACCTACATGTTCCATATCTTCATCAGGCTCTACAAATTCTAAAAGGCTCTCTTTCTTTATCAATTGTTTTTTAAACTTTATAATCTCCTTAATATCTTCTTCTGTTAGTTTTCCGTCGTAGATACAATATTTAAGGATATTTTTAATATCAGCCTCACCCAGACCCTTGAAGGCAGAGATAAGGCTATTCATTAATGTGGCAGAGAGGTGTTTTATCCCGAAGGTGGAGGCAAATTCTTTTATATATCCTGATATTTCTTCCTGTGTGGGGAGGGGCATGTCAATATAAAAAGCCTCTCTCTGAAGTTCTTCGGGCATGTAAAATGTAGGAGATACGATAAAGAATTTAAGAAAAAAATTTTTTTCCTTCTTTTTAAGCTCTGGCAGTTTCAGGAGGGTATTTTTAAAAAGTCTTACAGTGTCGGGGTTTTGCTCAAAAAGGGTTTTTGGGTTCAGAAAGATGACAAAGCCTGTTGCATTTTCTTCAAGCCATGGAAGGACAAAGTAGAGGTCTGTAAGTCTTTCCCTCTTAAAGGCTTTCAATCTTTTATCACTTTCTGAGCGTAAGCCCTCTGCATGGTCATAGATGTAAAGAGAAAGGGATATGTCCTCGTGTGAGACCAGAACATCCCTGATAAGGTTCAAAGCCCTCCGCTCTTCAAAGGTGTATAGATAAAAGAGCTCATAGTCATCCTGTGCAATGTGCTTGATAAGCTCATCTCTCAGGGATTGGATTGAGTATTCTGCTGACATCTACGCTCCTGTTGTCTTTGTGTTATATTCTTGAGTTTCTGGAAATAACATTGACATTCCAAAATGTTTGTCCAACTGCACCATCTGAATTTAAATGCAAATACAGAAATTAATATTAATGTTACACCAACAATAGTTAAACAGAAATTAATATTTTCAACAATAATACTAATCTTTATCCTGACAAGTGCGCAATATACCCCTATCCCTAAAAGACCTGTTATAAACGACACAAGTTTAAAAAACTTATATATCTCAGGAGGGTCAATTGATTTACACTGTTGAAGTTTTTCATTCAAGTTCCAGTCAGGTGGCAGAATCTCGTTATAAAGACCTGCCATGTTTTCTATGCGGGATAGTATGACCTGATTTGACCTGTGA
>DAISHO010000194.1:0-4331 GCA_036822495.1 Thermodesulfovibrionales bacterium | reverse complement strand
TTCAGTCCCTTTTCTTCGAGCTTATCAAAAAATCTCCTGAGGGTGGTTACGCTCATCTGGCCAGGGGCAGAGCCCTTTGTGAGAGTTCCATAGGTAATGAGAGAACCAGATACACATAAAAGGAGTCTTCCAATAGAAGCAAGGCTATCTCCCATTGATACAGTAATAATTCCTTCTTTTCTGTGTCTGAAGGTGAGCTCCATGAGTCTTATTAAGTCCTCTTCTGTATTTGTCTTTGTAGCTATCTTTACGATATCTGAATGGAGATCCTTTGCCCTTGAGTAAATCTCTTCAAGGACTCTGTCCTCTGGTGTCTCATTAAAGTTGTGGTAAGAACCTATGAGTAACTTCCCCCTGTCTTCAAGAAGAGGCTTAAATCTCCATATAAGTCCTGATGAGGCTATCTCGAGGTCAATAGCATCAACATGGGGAATCAGTTCATTAATAATCTCTGCCCTGATAGGGTCTCCTATCTCCTTAATGCCACCTTCATTAGAAGCCCTCACAGTTCCAAGCAAAGGCTTATCAAAAGATCTTGCCTTTAAGACCATTTCTAAAACAAAAGGAATATCGCTCCTTTCAAACATGTCTATCCTGAGTTCAAGAAGGTCAGTAGGACCAACAAACTCTTCCTTGAGGTCCTCTTCTGAAGTTACCACACCTGCTATAAGAGGCCTTTTGCCAAGTTCGAGTTTACCAATCTTCATGGCATTTATTATAATACTTTTATGCAAATACTTCGCTGTCATGTCTTTGTAGCAGGAAGGGTTCAGGGTGTCTTCTTCAGGGCCTTTACAAGGGAGGTGGCGGAGTCCCTTGGTCTTAAGGGATGGGTAAGGAATCTTCCCGATGGAAGGGTTGAGGCAGTCTTTGAAGGGAAAAAAGAGCTTATAGAAGAGGCCTTAAAAAGGGTAAAAATTGGTCCGCCTGCTGCAAGGGTTGACAATCTCGAGACAGAATGGAATGAACAACCAGAAAACCTGCCTGATTTTAGAATAAGGTATTAGTGTGAGAATTAAGGAAATCTTTGGCGAGATAGAAAAGAGGCTCCTCAAAGAACTGGTAAATTATTATGGTAATCGCCTCGTCACTGTTGCTATATTTGGCTCTACAGGTAGAGGCACACCAACATACCAATCAGACATAGATGTCCTGATTATTGCAGAGGGGCTTCCAAGGGGAAGGCTCAGAAGGGTTGAAGAGTTCCAGAAGGTAGAAGAAAGGCTTGAGCCCTTTTTAAAGGAATTTGAAAAAGATGGAGTATTTACCTATCTCTCTCCTGTATTTAAAACACCGGAGGAGGCCCTGGGAGGGTGCTTACTTTTCCTTGACATGATTGATGATGCGAGGATTCTTTATGACAGAAATGATTTCTTTAAAAACCTCCTTGAAAGGCTGAATTCGCGGCTTTCAGAACTGAAGGCAAAAAGGGTATGGCGTGGAAGTACCTGGCACTGGGTTCTTAAAGAAGATTATAAGCCAGGCGAAACAATAGAGATATGAGCACAAAGGAGCTCGCTAAAAGCTATCTATTCAAGGCAAAAAAGAGGCTTAAAAGCCTTCATCTCCTTTTCAAAGAGGAGGATTACTCTGATGTTATCAGAGAGGCACAGGAGATAGTGGAGTTATGCCTTAAGGGGATGCTGAGGAAGGCAGGAATTGAGCCTCCCAAGATTCATGAAGTATCTGGTTTATTGCTGGAATATAGAGATAAATATCCTCAGGAAGTAACAAGACATTTTGAGGAATTAGCAAGGATTTCCAAGACCCTTAGAAAAGAAAGAGAACTTGCCTTTTATGGCGAGATAGATTTCATACCTACAGAGGAATATACAAAGGAAGACGCAGAAAAAACAATAAGAGATGTGGAGTTTGTGATTAAAGTAGCAGAAGAGGTGATAGGAAATCTTGAAGACGGGTAATTTGACAAATATAACTGAAAGGGTTCTTAATGGTGGAGCCCTCACCTTTGAGGAAGCCCTTGAGATCGCAGAAATCCAAGAAGAGGACCTTTTAGAACTCTTTGTATATGCCAGCAAACTGAGAAGCCATTTCAGAAAAAGGTCTGTTGACCTCTGTGCAATAATAAATGCAAAGTCAGGTGCCTGCCCTGAGGACTGTTCCTTCTGCGCCCAGTCTGCAAGGCATAAGACATCTGTAGATGTCTATCCCTTAGTAGATAAGGAAGTGGTTATGAGGAAGGCAGAGGAGGCAAAGGAAAATGGTGTAAGAAGGTTCTGCATTGTCATAAGTGGAAGAAAGGCATCCAGAGAAGACTTAAAAAAGATCGGCAAGTTCATTGAAGGCATCCGTAATATGGGTCTTCTTCCCTGTGCAACTTTAGGACTTCTTGAAAGAGATGAGCTATTATTCTTAAAAGACCACGGGCTTGAGAGATACCATCACAATCTTGAGACCTCTGAAAGATTCTTTCCAAATATATGCAGCACCCATACATTCAAAGAAAAATTAAGGACAATAGAGACTGCAAAATCTCTTGAGTTGAGTGTTTGCTCAGGTGGTATATTCGGTCTGGGTGAGGAATGGGAAGACAGGATTGACATGGCCCTTACCCTCAGGAAACTTCAGGTTGATTCAATTCCCATAAATTTTCTTATCCCCATTAAAGGCACACCCCTCAATGGTACAGATATGCTTCTACCCCTTGAGGCCCTCAAGATTGTAAGCCTCTACAGATTTATCCTTCCAGACAGGGAGATAAGGCTCTGTGGCGGAAGGGCTCAGGTTCTTGGAGAATTCAATTCCATGATATTCTTTGCTGGAGCTGATGCCATTCTTACAGGAAACTATCTCACAACAACAGGAAGAAACTATTCAGATGACCTTAAGCTTATAAGTCACCTTGGTCTTGAGATAGCTGGTGGCGAAGGTAACAGTTCAGGGTAGATCTTTCAGTCTCTTTTTAACCTTTTCGCCTCCTTAAGAGTCACCATATAGCAGAAAAATCAAAAGGAAACTTGCATCTTCCAATATCGAATTCTACGGTCTCTTCTACAAACTCTCCCATCCTCTCGTATTTCCCTTTATTATATCTGTAAACTATCGCTCTTTTAGTTTCATAGCCTGGGTCAACAATAACATAAAATTTTACTCCCTTCTTTTCATAAATTCTGTATTTTACTGTTCTGTCCTTCTCTATGGTCTGTGGAGAAATAACTTCAAATATAATCTCCGGAGGTTCTTTTATATATTCACCTTCTGGCATTCCACATATTACAATTATATCAGGCCTGACAACTGTTTCATTAGAGACAATCCAGTCTATTTCAAAAATGGCAAGGCATCCATCGCACTCCTTTATAGAATTCATTAGCTGCCAGTGAATAAGAGAAGAGACTCTTTGATGAATAAAACCAGCACTTGGTGACATTGCAACTGCTATTCCTTCTATAAGCTCCCAATCACCCTCCCATTTCATATAATCTTCAACAGTGTAATGGGGGATATATTTACTTACAAAAGACATATCTAATTATACCACCTTTATGCCATCCTGAGCATGCCGAGAGGGTTTGGGGCATTTCTCCTGTATCCCCTCCCCTGGGCAATGATATCAAGGGGCAGGGTAATGAGATCAACGAGGTCAGCTGGTGGCGAATCGCCAACAGTAGAAAACTCATCAAGGACCTTCTCTTTAACAGTCTTTATATAAGAACCGCATTCATCACAAACCTCAATCCTGAAGTCCTCTTCACCCTCAATTGTAATGATATTGTCTTTTCTGATCTCAAAATTTCCGCATACAGGACAATCAAGCCTTCTCGAAAAACCTGTTGTGCCACAGTAGGAACAATAAAGCCTCCTTCTTCCATCCTCAAGGATGGAGGAGATAACAGGCCTTGCACTGCAGAGGGGACACCTTCCACCTTCCCAGAAAAGGCCTTCAAGGTCAACAAGCCTCTTCATATCAAGAAAGAAGGGCCTTCCGATTATAAAAAGAATGCTCCATAGTTCATCCTCGTGATAGGGAAGCAAAAAGCCTGATATCTCATTATGGGGAAGTCTTGTGAGGTCTATCTGTCCAAGCCTCATTGCCTCTCTGAGGGGCTCAAGTCCTTCGGATGGAACATCAAAGATGCTCGAGAAGAGGTCAAAGAGTTCATTAACAATATCAGGGGGATAACTTATATCGCCCTTATGAATGGAGCCCTTAAAGGAAACGGCAACAGCATTGTTGAACTCCTTTATCCTCTTATACAAAAGAAGGGTCTCTCTTAGATAGGGTCTTTTCTGGATTATATCTTCTATTTCCATATAATCAGAAAATCTCTGGATATTTTATCACAATCTCTTCACCTTGGAGGGCCTCT
>DAISHO010000193.1:0-4332 GCA_036822495.1 Thermodesulfovibrionales bacterium | reverse complement strand
CTTGATGCCGAAGAGTTCTTCTATATCGGAATACCTGAAGACAGGTCCGTCTTTGCAGACAAACTTTGGCCCAAACATACAATGTCCGCAGATTCCCTGTCCACAGTTCATATTCCTTTCCATTGATAAAAATATCTTTTCTGGTGGGACTCCTCTAATCAGAAGTTCCTTTATTACATTCTGCATCATAATTTCAGGACCACATATAAAGGATATTGTGTTTAAGGGATTAAAGGAGAGATACTTAAAGAGGTCTGTTACCATACCAGTATGACCCTGCCAGTGTTCTTCTGGGTCTGCCCTATCTACTGTAAGAAGGATATTTATCCTCTCTCTGTATCTCGGGAACTCGTCCCTGAATATTATGTCCTTTGGTGTCTTTGCTCCATAAAGGAGAGTCACATGAGTTATGGCAGCTTTTTTAAGAATATAAATATATCTGATTACTGACCTGAGAGGAGCAATACCAAGGCCTCCAGCAATAATGATAAGGTCTCGGTCCTCTATCTCTTCAAGGGGCCATCCATTACCAAAAGGACCTCTAATACCTATGATATCTCCTTCTTTTAGTTTTGAGACCTTTGTTGTAACATCTCCGGCAATTCTTATTGTGTGGTTAAGTTCGGTATCTAAGGGTGATGAGCTTATGGAAATAGGAGATTCTCCGAATCCAGGAATATATAGCATATTAAACTGCCCTGGCTTGAAGGTGTATTTCTTTTCTATTTCCCTGTTAAGTATCTTTAATCCGTAGGTATAGGTATCCCTAGTCTCCTTTTTGATCCATCTAATAGAGGCCTCCAATGGTAATAACCTGTTTTTCATTTAAGGAGCCACCTTAATACCTCAGTTACATCAATACCTGCTGGGCACCAGGTAATACATCTGCCACATCCCACGCATCCCTTGATTCCGAACTGCTCTTCCATGTAATTAAACTTGTGCATAAACCAGTGTCTGTAGCGAGCTCTTCTTGATGGCCTGAAATTTCCTCCATGAACCTTAGAAAAATTTCTTGAAAAACAGGAATCCCAAACCCTTATCCTAACCCCTTGATATGCCTTTTTTGATATATCACTTAGTTTTAATTTATCGAAGGTTGAATTACAGAAACAGGTTGGACATACCTGTGTACAATTTCCACATTCGAGGTCTATTTCTGCTATCTCTTTCCAGACCGTGTTTTCAAGCTTTTTTAAAAGGAAGGAAAGATTCTTTATATCGATTTGCTTTTTTATCAGTTCTCTGCATCTTTTAACTACCTGATCTTTACTCTTTATGTCAAAATCATCAGCCCTTTCTGTCTTGAGCTCCTTTAAAAAATCAAGAATCCTATTGTTTTGTACTTCCAAAAGGAGGCGATCCTCAAGCCCTGTAATTATTAAATCAGCCCTTCTAACCTCAGGACCTGTTGAGAGAGAAGGACAGAAACAATTTTCATTTGGAAAGAGGCAGTTAATAGCAATAACTATAGATTTATCCCTTATTTTTTTGTAATACCAATCTTCAGCAAATATCCTGTCATACAATATTAATGCCTCTGTATCACAGGCCCTGAGGCCAAATAAGACAATTGGTACTGATATTTCTAATGGCTGAAAGGAATCAAGACCCTTTTCTCTATATCGCCACTTGAAGAGCTCAATTTCTGGAGGAAAAAGGAATCTCTTAAATGAATCAGGACCGATGGAGAAGGAAAAAAGATAATTACTTTTTTCACTATCAAGTCTGTAAGACCCTGCGATTTGGATATCCTTCACATGAAAAGGTAAATCTGCAGGTATTATCTCACCAAGAGTTATAACATCTGATTGTACCTTTGGCCCTATGAGCTTGTATGAAGAAGAAAGGGCCATCAGCATATCGCTGATAGCTCCTTTTTCAATCCTTAAAAAGATTGACATCAACGGCAGGTAGAACCTATCTCAGATGCACCTGTGATTGTAAAACCATATCCTTCAGCATAGTCTATTGTTGCCTGTGAAAGGATATTCTGTGCCCAGAGGTCGAGATAGAGCTTGAGACCGTCAATCTCGATTGTCTCATCTGTTGCATAAGGTTCTCTGGCTATGTCCATAGCCAGTGAAGGCCTTCAACCACCTGAGAGGAATATCCTTATAGCAGAATCTTCAGCATTCCTCTCCTTAAGGATCTTTTTAAATCTTTCAACTGCCTGACTTGATACCTTCAAACTTCTACCTCCTGAAAAATAAAGTAAAGAATATTTTTATTATAACATAAAAACCTTGCCAGAGATGGCCTGTTTAAATTAAAATTTACTATGAGGCTCAGGTCCCTCAGCCTTAGCACAAAATTCAGTCTTGCCATAGGAATTATACTGATCATATTCTGCACAGTCTTCTCTATCCTTCTTTATTATCACCTTAAAGAGAGGCTTCTTGAGGACGCAAATGAAAAGACTCGTATTATCCTTGCCCAGATGGATGCAGTGGGAGATTATGTGAATGAGGAATTAAGACCTGCGGTATTCAGGATGCTTAAAGAGAAACATAAAAGTGACTTTATAGTGGAGGCTATGTCAACAACCCATGTAAGAATGAGCGTGATGAGGCGATTTAATAAGGAACTTGGTGAATATATCTACAGGAGGTGCTCGAAGGATCCACTGAACCCAAAAAACAGGGCAGATTCATTCCATGAAGATTTAATAACCTTTTTTGAAAAGAATATAAATACTCCACACCGCCGGTTATCCTCGCCACCCGTCTGGAACGGGATTGTAAAGCTCGATGGCGAGGAATACCTGATCAGGGCAAAGCCTGTAATTGTTCAAAAGGGCTGTCTTATCTGCCACGGGAGACTGAAGGATGCTCCAGAGGCCCTTATAAAGAGATATAACAGGAACAGAGATTTTCTCTGGAAAGAAGGCGATATTATGGGTGTGGAGTCTGTTTCTGTGCCTCTTGCTACTGCCCTTGCCGAGATTAAAGGTATTGCTGTATCAACCTTTGTCTTTGGTGCCCTGTCACTATTCTTCCTTTTCCTTTCCATTCACGGAGCCTTCTGGAGCCTTGTTAGCAGGCCCTTAAGCAGGCTTACATCCCTCTTCAGAGACATAGTTAATGGAACGGGTACACTTAACCAGAAGATGCCGGTAGAGTCGAAGGATGAGATAGGAGAGCTCATAAATTCCTTTAATCAGATGGCAGGATATCTTTATGAGGCCCAGGAGGCTATGAGGAAGAATGCCGAGACATTGAGGACTATCTTTGAAGGTATATCAGATCCCCTTGCCCTTATTAACCCCGACTGCACTGTTGAGCTTACCAATCAGGCTTACCGAACATGGAGCTCCCTTGGTGTAAAGGCGGTTTTCAGTGAGAGGTGTGACCCCCACAATTGCGACCCTGATACCTTCTGCCCTGTCTGCTTTCTTAAAAGGCTTAAGGAAGAAAGAAGGCCTATCTCGGAATTATGGGAAGATGAAAATAGCAGGCATTATTACATCCATCTCTATCCAATTTTTAATCAGGAGGGAGAGGTTATTAAAGCTGTCCATTATGTGAAGGATATAACAGAGAGGAAACAGATAGAAGAGCAGATGAGGCTTACGGAAAAGCTTGCCGCCATAGGTCAGCTTACAGCCGGGCTTGCCCATGAGATAAATAATCCCCTTGGCGGCATAAGGCTCTGTTTCAACAATCTAATTTCCCTTGAGATGGATGAAGAGACAAAGAAAAGGCATATTGAGGTTATTAATACGGGCCTCCAGAAGATCCATGATATAATAAAACAGCTCCTTGATTTTTCAAAGCAGACAGAGCTTGTCATATCCTCTGCTTCGGTGAACAGCATGGTAGAGGATGTCCTTAAGCTGGCGGAGTATCTCATAGAGAAAAAGGGAATCAGGGTAATAAAAGAATTTTCTGAAGATATTCCTCAGGTGAGGGTTGACAGGAATAAGATGGAGCAGGTCTTTTTGAATATTATTCTTAATGCAATTCAGGCAATGGATGGCAAAGAAGGTGTCCTTACTATAAAGACATTAGCAAGAAATGGAAGGATTTTTATATCCTTTTCTGATACAGGTCCAGGGATTCCAGAGGATATACTTACAAGGATCTTTGACCCCTTCTTTACTACAAAACCTGTTGGAGAGGGCACAGGTCTTGGCCTCTCTGTAAGTAAATCTATAGTAGAACAGCATAATGGAGTCATAAGGGTTGATACCTCAAAAGGAGGCACCACATTCACTGTTGAATTGCCTTTGAACTGCACTGCTGTACAAAACAAATTGAAATAGTATTTAAAAAGGCCATAAGGCCTCAAAAACACAAAAGAAGCGACAGGATTATTTTATTAGGGTATAAT
>DAISHO010000192.1:0-4337 GCA_036822495.1 Thermodesulfovibrionales bacterium | reverse complement strand
GTAACTTCTGGTGGAGTAGGGATATCGAGCTTTACATTAGTCCTTGTTGTTTTAAAGATAGAGAAGATTATTATTCCTAACAGTAATATAATAACCATACTTATTATTGCAGTCGGTTTAAGAAGCGAGGCCATAAAGGATGGAAGGGGCTGCTGGATGATTTTGGATGGATTGGCGGCGAAAGTAACAGTTACAGACTTTTTATCTTCAATCTTCTCTTTCATACCCTCTGCAATTTCTTCAGCCTTTTCAGTGGCAGAAGTTATAGTTGCCATTCTGTCTTTAAATTCCTTTATTAAAGGTTCGGGGTCAAGGCCGAGATAAAGTGCATACGCCCTGATGTAGCCCATTGTATAGACCTCTGCAGGGAATCTTGCAAAATCCTCCTCTTCAAGTGCTTTAAGATTGGTAATCCTTATCTTTAGGTCAGATGCAACCTTTTCAAGTTTAATACCTTGAGATAGCCTTGTTTTCTTTAGAATCTCCCCCAGCATGTTAAATGATAACCTAAATAAACCAATATGTGCAAGCAGTCAAGGCCTGCATCTATCTGAACACACCTGTACTTAGATATCTGTCTCCTCTATCTGGAAGAATTACTACAATCCTTTTTCCTCTGCCAAGCCTATTTGCTATCTTTATGGCAGCCCACATGGCAGCTCCTGAGGATATGCCCGCGAGAATTCCTTCAACCCTTGCCAGCCTTCTTGTGGTCTCTTCTGCCTCTTCATCTGTTACAGTGATAATCTCATCATATACCTTTGTATTTAAAACACCTGGAAAAAATCCTGCGCCTATACCTGCGATCCTGTGTTTCCCTGGATTTCCACCTGAAAGGACAGGAGAACCAGCAGGCTCCACCGCTACTATAAGAATGTCTTTTTTTCTTTCCTTCAATACCTCTCCAACACCTGTAATCGTTCCACCTGTTCCAACACCAGCAACAAAGGCATCAGGCACCCCACCAAGGTCATTTATTATTTCAAGGGCGGTTGTCCTTCTATGGATATCTGGGTTTGCAGGGTTTTCAAATTGCTGGGGCATAAAGTAATCCCTATGTTTTAGATATATCTCCTCTGCCTTTTCAACAGCTCCCATCATTCCCCTGTCTGCTGGTGTTAGTATTAATTCAGCTCCGTAAGCAGAAAGGAGCTGTCTTCTCTCAATGGACATAGTTTCAGGCATGGTAAGAATCAATCTATAACCTTTCACAGCACATACAAGGCTGAGGCCTATGCCTGTGTTTCCACTTGTTGGTTCTATAATAGTTCCTCCTGGCATAAGTCTGCCAGTTTTTTCAGCTACCTCAATCATATTCAAGGCTATCCTGTCCTTTACAGAACCACCAGGATTAAATCCTTCGAGTTTTGCATATATCTCTGCATCATCAGGACCTGTGAGTCTTCTTATCCTTACGAGGGGGGTGTTTCCTATAAGTTTAAGGATATCAGGTTTAATGTTCATTCATGCACCTTTTATTATATCCATCTCCATGTAAGGCCTGAGGGCCTCAGGGACTATAACGGTCCCATCCTTTTGTTGATAGTTTTCAAGGATAGCCACCACTGTCCTTCCTATAGCGAGGCCAGAACCATTAAGGGTATGGACAAATTCTGTACCCTTTTTACCTCTTCTGCGGAATCTTATATTTGCCCTTCTTGCCTGATAGGCTTCGAAATTAGAGCATGAAGATATCTCCCTGTATCTGCCCTGACCCGGTAGCCATACCTCTATATCATAGGTTTTGGCAGCTGAAAAACCGAGGTCTCCAGTACAGAGACAGACAACCCTGTATGGAAGGTTCAACCTCTGAAGTATCTCCTCAGCATCTCTTGTGAGGCTTTCGAGTTCCCTGTAAGAATCTTCTGGTTTTACAAATTTAACCAGTTCCACCTTATTAAACTGATGCTGTCTTATGAGTCCTCGTACATCCTTTCCATAAGAGCCAGCCTCTTTCCTGAAACATGGTGTATAAGCAGTGTAATATATGGGGAGATCCTCTTCTTTCAGAATTTCGTCTCTATGGATATTTGTGACAGGGACTTCTGCTGTTGGAATGAGATAGAGTTCTGGATCAAGGGTTCTGAATAGCTCTATCTCGAATTTTGGTAACTGACCTGTGCCTGTCATGCTATCCCTGTTTACAAGAAGCGGAGGGAATATCTCTATATAACCCTTTGAGGTATGTATATCAAGCATAAAATTTATAAGTGCCCTTTCAAGCCTTGCACCTGCACCCTTCATTATACTGAATCGTGTCTGGCTGATCTTAGTTGCTCTTTCGAAATCTATAATCCCGAGAGTCTCTCCAATATCCCAGTGGTTTCGGGGTTCAAAATCAAATTTTATTGGCGTGCCCCAGCGCCGTACTTCCTTGTTCTCTGTTTCATCCTTTCCGATGGGTACAGTCTCATGGGGAATATTCGGGATATTGAGAATAATATTTACTATTTCGGCGTCAAACCCTTTAAGGGCTTCCTCAAGACCTTCTATCTTATCAGAGACATCCTTTGCCTCTATCATTTTTTGTTCTATGAGATTCCCATCAGATGACTTTCTTGCCTTTAGCTCTGAAATCTCCTTTGAAAGGATATTCCTTTTCTGTCTTAACTGTTCAACTTCTCGTAATAGCTCCATCCTTCTTGAGTCTATCTCAAGAAATCTATCAAGTATTTCAGGGGAATATCCCCTGTTCGTGAGGGCAATCCTCAGTTTGTCTGGATTCTCTCTGATGTATCTTGGATCAAGCATGATATATTAAAATAACAGATGTCTATCTAAAAGGCAACTGAGCTTTGGGAAAGGGGTGCTGAGGAGTTTAACAAAGTCTAATGGATTTGTTTGATTGTGCAAATAATCAGTGGAGACCCATATATGTTTGATTTAAAAGAGGTAGTTTTTTTTATTTTTGTTTTATTTATAAATATAGCACTGTCTATAATTATAACTTTTCTTATTATTAGATATGCAGGCATAAAAGAGGCCGGTGGTTTAAAAGAGGCTAAGGAATTAATTGAATATATCAAATCAATGCTCCTTTCAGGAGTCTTCCCCATTGAACTTAAAAATATTCATTTTCATGGTTTACCTGCAAGGGGTGTTAAGGATAGACTGGCAGAGGCGATTAAAGAGCTTAATATACTCTTTATGATAATGAGAAGAGAGTTATCCCTTCTTGTGTCGAGCCTGAGATTGGAGACAGTGGAATCTGAAGAAAGTGTTTCTATTGAAGAATTGCTTGATATGTTCGGCAAAGGGCTCCTTGGGCAGAATGTGATTGTAAGGCTTCCCTTTGAAGGCGGATATGGTAATGTTATTTTATCAGGCGAAGACCTGAAGAGATTCTGTGAAGAGATAAGGGACATGAATTCAGTCAGGAGATTTTTAGAACTAAAAAGGCATATTATAAAATTAATAAATGACATGGAATCAAAGTTTTATGAACATGATCAGAAAATACCTAAATGAGATATTTTTAATACTTTTCAGAACCTTTGGTCCCCAGCACTGGTGGCCTGCTGAAACCCCTTTTGAGGTTGCCATAGGAGCGATTCTTACTCAGAATACAAACTGGCAAAATGTGGAGAAAGCAATAGCAAATCTCAAAGAAAGAGGCCTTCTCGATCCTCAAGGATTATATTCAATTGATGAGCCCACACTTGCAGGTCTTATAAGACCTGCAGGATATTTCAATATAAAGGCCAGGCGGATAAAGGCCTTTGTGAACTTTATTATGGCTGAATTTAATGGCAGGATGGAGGAGATGTCAGGTATTGATTGTAAGATTCTCCGGAGAAGGCTCCTTGAGGTTGATGGAATTGGACCTGAGACAGCTGATTCCATATTGCTCTATGCCCTTAATAAACCAGTTTTTGTTATTGATGCCTATACAAAGAGGGTCTTGTTAAGGCATGGTATAATTAATAAAAATGCTCAATATGAAGAGCTTCAACACCTTTTTCATGAAGCCATTGAGCCAGATGCGGGTCTTTATAATGAATATCATGCCCTCTTTGTCAGGCTTAGTAAGACATACTGTAAGAAAAATCCATTGTGTAAGGAATGTCCACTGTATCCTTTAATGAAATAGTTCAAAATATTAGAGGTCGCTTAAATGAATGCAATAATCAAAAGAAGAATAAAAAAGGCAAAGATAAAAGATGGCAGGATTTATCTTGAGGATGTGGATGATCCTGTTGCTGTTGAGAAGGCCTTGAGGATAAAAATTAATGGAAAGGATACCCTCAGGCTTTATTGCTCGCCTGTTATGGTAAGGGAGCTTGTGGTCGGGATGCTCCTGACAGAGGATATTATAAAGGGTTCGTAGTGTGCGGAAA
>DAISHO010000191.1:0-4351 GCA_036822495.1 Thermodesulfovibrionales bacterium | reverse complement strand
GTTGGAATGGGTCTGGATTCCATAAACCTTTCAAGGCCAAGCCTTTCATATCTTGTTGCTACTGTATCCCTCACTGCTCCAGCATCAAATTGTCCTCTAAGGACAGCCTTCGCCACAGAGTCATGATAATCAAAGTTTGCATAACCTGATAGTTCACTGAGGTGAATCCCGTGATTTGCAAGGAGGTATCTCGGTATTAGATTTCCCGATGTAGATTTCACAGCGGCAAAGGCAACCTTTTTATTCTTCAGGTCTGATGGAGATTTAAGGGTTGAACCTTTTCTTGTAATTATTATGCTCTTATATGTACCGTTACCATAAATCCCCTTTGGTCTCAATATGCATGTAGCACCATAGGCCTGCCTTGCCTCAAGATATGTAAGGGGTCCAAGAAATGCCATGTCCATCTCTCCCCTTCCGAGGGCACCAACTGTATCAGCATAATTCTTCTTCACAACAAGTTCATACCTGAAGGAGGTCATCTCTGCAAGATAATCAAGGAGAGGCTGGTATCTCTCATAGATAAGCCTTGGATTATCCTTTGGTATGACACCTATATACACTACCTTCTTATGAAGTGCCTTTGCTCCATTATTCCCCCTATTACCTCTCAAGGCCCTGTCCATCTCTCTAATGGAATCATAGGCACTGTCCGAACCAATAACAAAGCCCTCTATATCCATGGAGTTAAGAATCTTTCTCCCTCTTTCAGTCCTGTGCATATTGAGAAGGATATTCCTTATCCTTTCTTTGAGGTCGGGTCTTATATCCTTCGTAACAACTACTGGTGGTATCCCGAAAGGAGGTGACCTCTTTATGACCTTTACCTGAGATGCATAGGGAGAACCCCTCTTTAACATATATTCAAAGACAATACTCTCCACTGCAGCACCATCAACCTTCTTTTTTGCCACAAGCTCAATGGATTTGTTATGGCTGTAGGAATATAGGACCTTTTTGAAAAATTCCTCAGGTGTTGTGCCCATTGTCTTGAGGAGATAAACAGGATAGAGTCTTCCCGAGTTTGACCTCGGATCAGTAAAGGCAAAGGTCCTTCCTTTGAGTTCAGCAAAGGACTTAATAGGGCTATCCTTGTGGACAATTATGTAGGAATGGTAGGTCGTCTTGCCATCTACCTTTGGAACAACGAAGAGTTCAACACCAAAGGCCTCTCTGTCTTTAATATAGGGATAGGAACATACAAAGGCTATCTTAACCTCTCCTTTTTCAAGAAGTCTGTCCATCTCCTCATAACTCCGCCTGTGTACCATCTCCACTGGTTCCTGAAGCTCCTCACCTATATAATCAATAATCTCCTGATAGTATTTAACGGCATCAACAGGGGTTATCATGGAGGCAACACCAATCTTAACAGGCTCCTTAGCTATCAGGTTACAGGGGATAAAAAAGAGAGGAGATATCAGGAGGAAAAAAAAGAGAATTATTTTGGAGATACCCCTAAATGCCATGATTTAGTTTATAAAACCTGATATAATACTTTCAAGGAAGATGGCAACAGGGACTGAATATAATGTCTTTGAAAGATTGACACCTTATGAGAAAAAGGTAATCGAGGATCTCTTATCCTATCTGAGGAGACTTGAGTTTGTAGAGGCCCTCTACCTCTACGGTTCAAGAAGCAGTGGAAGGAGCAACGAATGGAGTGATATGGATGTAGCAATTATAGTAAGGGATAAAGAATATGTGAGAATCACAGAAAGGCTTATTGAAAAATGGAATATAGAGACTTCACCTGAGATAATGCTTCATTTTATAGTAATAACTCAGGAGGCTCTAAGGACAACAGTAATAGGTAAAGAGATTATAAAAGGAGAGGTATTGTGGTCGAGGCTACCCAGAACTTAGACGAAATTATGAATATTATAAAAAGCAAATTCCTTAGCTTCAAGGCTAATCTTGAGATAAAAAACTATAGGGAGTGTGTTTCTTCCCTTTTTTATCTTTCTGAAGCAATAACAAAGTATGTACTGGCAAAGAAGGGACTTTATCCCTTTACTCACGAAGGTGTTCAGGTCCTTCTCGCCCAGCACTTTGTGAAACCAGGAGAGGTCAAAAAAGAGGTTTATAATTATCTGACTAATCTCTATATAAGGAGAAAGGATGCGGACTATAAAGGATTCGTGGACTTCGACCTTGAGGATGTAAAGACCTACTGGGAATGGACAAGGCTCATCTTTGATGAGCTCCAGAGATTCCTTGAGCCATCTCACAGGGAGACCTTAACCTCTCTCATTACATCTCTATCCTTGTAAGGACTCCGTGAAGTTTCTTTGGGGGAAGCTGAAAGAAACTTATAAAGGTAGGAGTGATTCTTTTGAGCATTGAAAAGGCCTTCCATACAATGCCCCTTGCTGATATATCCTCAAGACCATAAAATATAGCCCTCTCCTCAATACCATTTTCCCTTAAGATCTCCTCAACATTTATAACCTCCATATAACCCATCTGGATCTCAAAGACCCTTATTCCACAGCAGAGGTCCTCTTTAAAATATCCTGTTACCCCAAAAGGATCGGGTCTGCGGACTATTGAAAGGAATATGTTTTCTTCATAGATAATTCCATGAAAGAACATGGTCTCAACTATATAGGGCGGTATCTCAGCTGCATCCTTTACAAGAAAAAGGGCTGTGCCCGGAATCTTCGGATTAGTCCTGTAAAACCTTTCAAACTTTAATATAAACTCATCCCTCGGCATAAAGGACATCACACGATAAAGCCTCTTCTGTCCCTGGGTAAAAAGGACAATCATTGTTAAAGGGAAAATGGCAAGGACAATAGACCAGTAACCACCATGAGGTACTTTGTGAAGGGTAGAGCTGAAATAGGCTATATCAATAAAAGTGACAATAATGGCAAGAAGGGCTAAAGGATATTTCTTTTTCAAGATGAATATGCATATCATGGCAAGACCTGTAATAGTCATGTCTCCTGTAACAGCAAGACCGTAAGCAGAGGCAAGTTTTGAGGATTGACCAAATTGAACCATAATAAATATCACTGCTAAAAGCAGAAACCAGTTTACACTGCCTATGTATATCTGAGACCTCAGCTCTGTGGATGTATAGTCAATCTTAAAAACAGGCATTATTCGTGTTGTAATCGCCTGATAGACAATGCTGAACATTCCACTTATCATTGCCTGGGAGGCTATAATGGTAGCAGAGATGCTCAGTAACAGGAACGGGACATATAAAGAGGGCATTACTGAAAGGGCCATCTCAAAAAGGACATTTTTTGCCTCTGGATGGCTTAATAGAAATGCACCCTGCCCTAGATAGTTTGTAGTCAGGGCAACAAATACAAGTATCCAGGCCTCCCTTATGGGTCTTGAGCCAAGATGGCCCATATCAGCATACATAGCCTCACTACCTGTTGCACAGAGGATTATTTCTCCGAGAATAAGATAACCCTTCCATCCTGAATTGAGAAGAAACTCAATTCCATAAGCAGGGTTAACTGCCTTCAATACAACGGGATTTTTTAATATGAAATTTGTACCGAGGATAAATAAGGAGGAAAACCATATAACCATTATAGGACCAAAGGTAAAGGCAACCTTTTCTGTACCCTTTTTCTGGAATGAAAAAAGTAGTATCGCAATAATTATGGATATCAGGACAATAATGGTCTGGGATATCCCTTCAAGGCCAGGGATAAGGGCAGAACCTTCAACAGCACTGAGGATGCTTATGGCAGGAGTAATTACACCATCGCCCATAAGAAGGGAAACACCAACAAAAGAAAGAAAAGCCACCACTGTCTTTGATTTAACAGATTTTAAGAGGGATTTAAATATCTCGGCAAGGACAATCGTGCCACCCTCACCCCTTATACTCAGGCTCATGGCGAGGAGATTATATTGAATGGTTGGCAGGAATATTAAGGTCCAGAATATTAAAGAAAGGACACCGATGATATTCTGAGCTGTGGGTTCAAGGATAAGAAATACTACAGTAACGGTATATATAGGGCTTGTGCCTATATCACCAAAAACAAGTCCAAGGGCCTTAATTATTCCTTTCATAACCTAATCAGGCTATAGAATTTTTCCTAATATCCTAATGCCTAAAGCCTGAAGCCTATAGCCTATCTTCCGCCTATTTGAGGCCTTATGCCCTTTTAAATAACTCATTGTAATTTGTTATAGCAGTGTTATCAACACTATTTTTTTATGTCCGCTGGCAAGCTTATTATGCCAGAGGCCTAAGTTGTATAGCATAAATTGAAAAGAATTGGCAAGACCATGGATTATTTTTAAAAGGTGTGAGCACATCTGTCCAAGATAAAGGGCATGAGGCCAACTATTACTTACGCCATCCCTAAAAAGC
>DAISHO010000190.1:0-4365 GCA_036822495.1 Thermodesulfovibrionales bacterium | reverse complement strand
AAAGGCATAGCAAAACCTGTTCTTCTTGAACTCAAGAAAAATTATTAGGGACAAAGAATCTTAAATCCTCTGTTCCTTCTGTAATATCAGCCGGTCCTTTTCCGAAATAATCTCCGTCAACCTGGATATGGCAGGAACATGGGACTACAACCTTTGAGCTTTTTCTGTAGAGGACATCTCTGAATTTTGTATGTCTTCCCATAAGCACCCCAGTAATGTATCTTATAATTGCCTTTCTTGTATTCTGGGTGAATATTACTGCGTAAAGAGAGGGTTCTTTCAGTGTTGCGTCAGGTGCTATTTTGAAATAACCACCATAGCATGATGCCTTAGAGATAACAGCACTTGTAGCCTTAATCTCCTCATTGTCTATGATTAGAGTAATTGACGATGGTCTGTTTGTTATAAAATTCCTGGCACCACTGAGGATATAAGCAAATTTTCCACTGAACTTTTTCAATTTTTTATTGACACCATAAACAGCCTCAGCATCGAAACCAATACCAGCCATAAGGAGGAAGTATCTTGAAGCCCTGTTAGTTTTTATAATGCCAGGTCTTAAAGAAACGATTTTTTGATTCAGAAGTTCCATTGCTTCTTGAGGATCTTCAGGGATGCCAAGCTCTTTTGCTAAGACATTTGTGGTTCCAAGGGGAAGGATTGCCATTGGTATGGTTGTTCCTGTAAGGGCATTTGCTACCTCATTGAATGTGCCATCTCCTCCCGCTGCTACAACGGCATAGATATTGTTCTGTTTTATTATGCTCCTTCCCAAGAGCATGCCCTCTCCTGGTCCTTTTGTATAAATAAGCTCAGGACTGAACCCCTTTTCTTTAAGAAAAAAGAGAGCCCCCTCGATTTTTCTTTTAGAGGCCTTCCCAGCAACAGGATTGGCGATTATGAATACCCTTTTCAACATCTTATAAGGACAGGTTTTTTTTCAAGATACTCTATAATCTTTTTAATTGATTTTCCTTTTACAAAAAAGACCCTTCCGCCAGCAGGAGAACCTTTTCTTTTTATGTTCGGAATTCTCAGATACCCAAGTCCCTTGCTCGCCACATACCCTGTTGTGTAGTCAGGGTCATCAGATATGCAGACCTCAGCAATAGTCCCGGGGCATGCAGCAACCTTTGACGCAAGTATAAGGGCTTCCCTTGCCCTTAAGATATTTATACCAAGGGTCTCAAGCATCTCGATGAATCTTTGCTTAGAGGCTGGTTCAATACCAAGGCGTGAAACCCTTATGCCTCTTAATCTATCAGGTTCAAGCCTTACGCCTTTTGAGGCATCCATCAAAGAGGCACCCCTCATAGTCTTTTCTGAATAAATAACCTTCAGGGCTTTACTTATGGCTGATGGTCTTACTCCAGCTTTCAACAAAAGCTCTTTTATAATGTTTTTTGCTTCATCTGGAGATCTGCACTCAAGGGTCCGTGGTTTGAGAACAGGTACAAGAAGAGGCTTCTGACTTATCTTTTCTATAGTAAGGACAATCTCTGAGGGCCTTCCCTTTGAGTGGCTAAGAGCCCTTTTGATAAACTCCTGTGAGAGTCTCAATATCTCTCCCTCCTCACATATCGTCTCTGCACCCGATATGTGTCTTCTCCTATCAGAGGCCCTCATCCTTATGCTCCACATGGAGAAATTATAACAGAGAAGGAGATGTGCCTGAAAGAGAATTTATGAGACATGGAGTGTTATAATAATAAAAATTTGCATGGCAGGAGTAGATATGATAAATAAAAAGCTAAGTTTTATCGGCTTAATTTTATTAACAGGCCTCATTTATAGTAATCCTCTATATTCCCAGAATCTCCCCATGCCTGGAATGAAATGTGACGGTTCTCAACTTCAGTCTGACGAGGGATGGGTTTACATACCAGCAGGTGAGACAAGGGTTGTTACTATTGGTGGTGTGAGATATAGATGTACTGGATGCGGAGGTTGCACACCTTTGAGTAAATCAGATTCTCAGAGTACCCCTGCGCCTGGAAGCGGTGGTCTTTCTCAATCCCAGCAGATGCAGATGATGATGATACAGGGTATCCTGCAGCCAATGATTAATTCCATGTTCCAATCCCTTTTTACCCCACCTCAACAGGGCCCATCTCTGGAGGAACTACAAAGGCAGAAAGAGGAACAGCTTAGAAGAGAGGCTCAGGAGAGGTTTGAGTTACTCACTAAATGGCACTCGGTGCGTCAGCAATACACGAAAAGCAGTAAAGACAGGAATAAGAATCTCTCGTCCCTTCTTTCTGTGGATTTAGGACCCGCTCCTGAAGATGAACTTATAGAAAGACCTTCAGGTACCCCATTCTTTAATGATGCAGCAAGTGTTTTCGGAAATCTGGTAATGGATAAATCAATAGAAAAGATAGAAGAGATTGGAAAGGATGTTATTGATAAGCTTGGAGAAAAATATAAAAAAGAATGGGGTTCAAAGTTATATGAAAAGGGTTTACCAATTTTAAGGATTGCGGTTACTGCTACTACTGAAGGTAAGGAAGCAGGTGGTGTGGAAACAATTAACTATGCTGTATCCCTGCTCTCCAAGCCCATGACATCTCTACAGGCAGGGGTTGCAGATATAGGGAGAAAGATTTACACAAAGATAGCCTTTGGTGCTCTGGATAATTTTTTGGAAGAAACTGAGAAGGCAGGTAGAATCCTTGGATTTGATTTCAGTAAAGATGCCTTTAAACAGGATTTTGAAGATAGCATGACAACAAGCCAGAAGATTATTTATAGATACTTAAAGGGAGAATAGGTGAGCTATTATTTAAAGTATACAGGTATAGTTTTGTTGTTACTAAGCCTTGCCTTACCCGTCTCTGCACAGACAGAAAAGATAGAGATTGTTCCAAAGGCATTTCTTATCCTTCCAGAAGAGAGTACAGTAAAAATAAAATGGATTATCATCCCCTCAAAAGAGGAAGAAACCTCAGATTCTAACCAGATGGGACAGATTCAATTCTGTCTTAACTCAAAGAATAAACCTATCGTAGCTTATAATGGTAAGGTTCTCATGAATCCTGTTACAGGTTCTATACTGAAAATCAGTAAGCCCTTCAAAAAAATGGTCTGTACCGAAGATGGGGCGATACTTTTTTCAGATGGTGATAATTTATATTATGCAGAGGTTGGGAAATCCGATAAGGGTGTTATTCCTGAGGCATCTCTTAAACCTGTCCTTGAACTGCCCCTGAAATATGCTGATGTTTATGCTGGAGACAGGTCCCTTTATGCAACAGGATATAATGAAGGGTCAAAAATATATGAGATATTTCTCTTTAATCTTAAAAACAAGTCCTTTGAAAGGATTGGAACCTTTAATGAAAAGGTAAATGCCCTAACAGGAAATAAAAAGAGGATTTTTGTGGCATCAGGCAGGCAGGTCTGGGAGTTTTCAGATGGGAGATTTAAATTTTTCTTCGAGCATCCGAGAGAAGAGATATCAGGGCTTTTATATTCTGAAAAAACAGGGCTCTTTTACAGCACATCCCATGGCATTGGTTATATTAAAGATGGTCATGCTTTAGAATTTTTGCAGATAGAAGCTCCTGAAATATTTTTAAAGGGCACAAGTCTATATATCTTTTTCACCAGGATATTTGGTTTAATAGAGCTGACCAATATAGATGACCTGAGAAGATATAATTTCAGGATAGAAAAAATAATTGATGTCAGAAAAAATTTTTAAAAGGAGGTTGTGATGGGAAAGTTATGGCTTAGAAGTGCCTTGATCCTTGTAACCTTTTTGCTTTTTGCCTCTGGCTGTGCCATGGTGTCAACCACTGGTATGCTTGAATACGATCCTAGCCAGAAGGATACGAGGATTGATGATGTTAAGTTTTCACTTCTTGTATATGAAGAAAATCGTGGAGCGAGAAATATTACCGATGAGGCAAGAAAGTATTACCCTTCCCTTTTCAGTGATGATTTCACCTCCCTTCCTGTATGGTATGAGCTTAGGTGCTATTCTGACAGAATAACTCATGATGAAGGAGCCCTTATATTTGCACTGAGTCTTACCTTAATACCAGGGCCTGAGCACGATGAGATCAACGGATGTACTGGTAGATTAAAGGTTCACGGGATTGATGGATATATTATCAATAAAGAGGTGGGATACAGGTTCGAGAAGAGTTATGTTGTCCCTGGTCCTCTACACTTGCCTCTTGTACCTCTGGTTCATTCAAGAAAGCAGTTTGAACCCCTTCAGGAGCAGACCCGTGTAGAGTATGCTGTAAGGGCGCTCAAGGAGGCTGATCCTGAAAGGTTGAAGGACATGTATAATTACAGAAAACAGCGTCTTCAGAAGGTGTCCACTTATGGGGAGCCCTATTGGGTATTTGTAGGCCT
>DAISHO010000189.1:0-4368 GCA_036822495.1 Thermodesulfovibrionales bacterium | reverse complement strand
TTTGAGTTAGGTGGTGCAATTATCTCTCCTGTTGGAGAGTCAATGCTGGTACCACAACCTGTAATAATAAGACCAGAAAGTAGCAAAGCCAGAAAAAAGAACCTTTTCATCTTGCCTCCTTGAATCAATTTTTATTTTATTATCCTCGGTGTTATAAAGATTAAAAGCTCATTGGTATCTTCAGATGTCCTCTGTTTTTTAAAGAGCCAGCCCAGAATCGGAATCTTGCTCAGAAGGGGAACCCCTCCCTCAGAGGCCTGTTCTGACTTCTTGAATATACCACCTATGACAAGGGTCTCTCCATCCTTTATAAGGACATCTGTTGTTGCCTGTTTTGTGTCTATTGTGGGTATTCCTTCAACAACCCTCGTGAAGTCAGGCTCATCCTTTTTTGTGTCAAGCTTCATCTGTATTGAGCCATCAGGGGTTATGTGGGGCTTTACCTTCAGCTCAAGAACAGCATTAAGGGTCGTTGTCTGGGTACCTTCTGCTGAGACTGTCTTAACAGGGATCTGCTTTCCCTGTCTGATTACAGCCTCCTGATTGTCAAGGGTAACAATCCTTGGATTTGATACTACCTTTCCCTTACCAGTTGCCTCAAGGGCTGAGAGCTGGAGGTCAAGGCTTAAGGTCCTCTGGGCATTCATGTATCCCAGGCCTATGGCACCACCACTTCCCGCACTCACCGCTGCTGGAAGATTTACCATATAATTCGTTCCTGTAAATCCAGATCCACCAGGCATACCTGTTGGACCACCGATTCTTAAAAGGGTATTGGGTGATAACCAGTTTATACCCCACTGGATACCAAGTTCTTTCACAAAACTGCTATTTACCTCTACTATCCTTGCATCTATTAAAACCTGAGGTGTTGGCCTGTCAACAGTCTTGAGGAGTTTCTCTATCTCTAAAAAGGCAGACTCCACATCCTTTATTATTAAAGAATTTGTCCTTGCATCTATGCTTATACTGCCTCTTGGTGAAAGGGCCTTTGAGTCCTTTAAGAATTTTTCCACATCCTTTGGGTCTGCAAAATTCACACTGTAAACCCTTGTGACAAGGGGCTCTGCCTTAAGACCAGCCTCTGTTGCCTTTGCCTTTTCTTCATACTCCTTAGCAAGGACACTGTGCGGTGCTATCCTCATGACATTGCCTTCTGTGACTGCGTCAAGGCCATGGGTCTTGAGAATAAGTTCAAGGGCCTGATCCCAGGGGACATTTAGAAGTTTAAGGGTAATCTTTCCCTTTACATCAGGATGAATAACCACATTGTATCCACTCACATCTCCTATTAGCCTTAGAATGGCCGTAATGTCTGCATCCTGAAAATCAAGGGATATCTTTTTGCCCTTGTATTTCGTACCTTGAGGAGGAATCTCCTCAAATCTTGGTTTCACCTCCACCTTGGGTGCCTCAGGAACCTTTATCTCCTCTTTTTTCTCTTGAGGGCTCTCTCCCTTGGCCTGAGGCCTTGCCTCCTGAGGCGCCTCTGCCTTTGCCACCTTCGCCTCTTCTGTTACTTTCGCCACCAATTCTGGTGCAGAAAGTAGAGAAACAACCATCCTGTTATCCCTTGCATTCACCTCATAGGAGGTCTTCTCAACAAGGTCAAGGACTATCCTTGTCTTGTCAGGATGTTTTCCAATCCTTATAGCCTTAACTGGTGCAACTGGCTCTGGTGCCTTTGCCCTGGATACTGCCCCAGGAATATCTATAACAATCCTTTTGTCAAGGGGAAAGACATTGGGTTTGAGTTCTCCGTCTGCCAGAATCTCTACCTCAACAATACCATTCTTTTTCGAAAGCCTTATATCCTCAACAGTCCTTGCTGGTGGAAGGACTGGTTTGCCCTCTTCCTTTTTCTCTACCTCCAATCGTGCAGGTGCCTCCTTCTTCCCTTCTTCAGGTGCTGTTATTGAAGGAAGTGCCACTTCTGCCCTTTCTTCAACAGGCAGTATCTCTACCTTTTCTGGTTTAGAAACGGGGGTTGGGGTCTCGGCAACCTTTGGTGGCGAAGGTAATAACGGTTGCCCTTCTTCAACAAACCTGACCACAAGGACATTGTCTTTGAATTCTGCCTCTTCTCTTAATGGTGCCTGAAGGAGTATCTCGAGCTTCAGGCCTCTTCCCTCCATAACAGTAGGAATCACCTCAGAGATACCCTTTTTATCAGAAATCACCTTTTCAGAAGGAGTAAGAATTCCGGGCAATACATCGTAAAGCTCTGCTATGACCCTAAAGGGGTCATCACTTGACCTGTAAATGGTATAAGTAAAAGGCCTGCTCACCTCTATGCTAATGCTGTAGTCATTTATATTTAGTGCCTTTATTGCAGGTGGCTCTTCTAGGGGCTTCACCTGACCCTTTGTTGCACAACCTGCCAAGAAAAGCAGGGAGCTTATTAAAATGCTCAAGATAAAGCTAAGTCTTCTATTCATTCTATTCCTCCTCCCGGAGTTTCAGGGTATAATCCCTGGGTTTTACCACTCCCTTGTAATCCTTAATAAACTCTCTGATAAGTACAACCTTTGGCTCTATCTTCAATACCTTGCCATTATGAATTCCAACGGTCATCCCTTCCTTTATAGTATAGGACTTCCCATCTGGCGTTGTAACCATGGCATACCTTTCAGCCCTGTTCCAGACAATAGCTATTAATTTAAATTCATCTACTGAATAACTCTCAAGGGGATGCATGCCCTTTGGCCTCTTCGCCTCTTCCTGCTTTGCCTTAAGAACCAGTGATGAAAAGGGGTCTCTCTGAGGAGGAATAAAGGCAATGACCTCCTCTTCGGTCTTCTCTTCTTCTGGCTTTACCTCCTCCTTCTGAACCTTTTGGGTCTTTGAAGGTGGAGTAGTTGCCTTCTTCTTACAGGCAGGCACTGTAATTAATATAAGGGCAAGACTTAATGTAATGGCAATCAACCTCATTTTTTTGCCCCTGGTTTCTGAGGTCCTTTCTGGGCCTCCCCTTCAGGGATTGCAGAATAGGTTACTACATGAAAGGCAATCTTGAGCTCAGCATCTTCCTTCTGCTTCTGAAAGGTGAGTTTCATATCAGGTACATTAACAATCCTCTTCATAAAGGCAACCCTATTAAGAAAGCTCCCAAAATTCTTAAAGGTTCCCATGGCCTCAATTGTTACCGGTATCTCATAGACAATATTGCTTGAGTGGGTCTTCTTTTCAGCAGGCTTCCAGAGGGTTATCTCAAGGCCAGCGTTCTGACCGAACTGCGAGACCTCCCTCAAAAGGCTCGATACCTCTTTCTCTTCAGGAAGTTGCTCAAGAAGTTCTGCAAGTCTCTTTTTGAGAGGCTCATTCTCTTTAATAAGCAGGTCGAGTCTTTCTGCCTTCGCCCTCTTATCAGCTATCTCCGCCCTCTGCTTATTTATTTCAGTTTCAAGTTTATTCATCACCTTTATCTTTGGATTTATAAGCAACAAGAATGAGACAATGGCTATCACAAGAGGTAGGCCTATCATAATAGCCAATCTGACTGGCTTGGGAAGGGCATTAAGGTCAATCTTTTTTGCCACCTTTTATCCCCTCACCTTAAAAGATATCTTAAACTGGTATACTGAAACCTTCTCTATGTTGCTGAGCTTTGTCTCATGGAGATAAACATTTGTAAATATTTGAGATTTCTTAAGATTATCAACATAGGTAACAACATCATCATTGGTATAGCCGTAACCTTCAACAGAAATGCTATCCCCTCCTGAACTCATGTTTGTAAGCCATACCCCGGGTGGCAGGGTCCTGCCAATCTCATTAAGAATCTTCACTGGAAAGGACTGGTCTTTCCTGAGTTTTTCTATTATCTCTTTCCTCTGTTTGAAGGACTGATTGAGTTTTTCAAAATTCTCTACATCCTTTAATTTCTTATTTAGTTCTGATATCTCTTTTTCATTATTCTTCTTCTCTGCCTCGAGGGCTGATATCCTCGACTTAAGAAAGAACATCCCGTAGGCCACACCGATGACTACAAAAAGGTTTAACATTACACCAACAATCACAAAGGCTGGTATTGGCTTGGGTTTCTTCTTTCTTTTTTTGGCTGTCGGGAGAAGGTTTATCCTTATCATCTATCGTCTGGCCTCCTTATAGCAAGGCCAACAGCAATAGCAGCAACAGGACCTATCTCCTCTATCATAAGAGGATCGAACTTCTTTGGTATCCTGATATTCCTGAAAGGCTCTGCTATCCTTACCTCAAGACCCAGCCTGTCTGAAAGGGCCTGACTGAAATTCTTCATAAGGGCACATCCACCACTGAGGATAATTTCGTGAACCTCTTCTCCACCCTGACTTCTATAATATTCAATTGACTTCGCAATCTCCTGAAATATCTCATCAGCAGCAGAGA
>DAISHO010000188.1:0-4386 GCA_036822495.1 Thermodesulfovibrionales bacterium | reverse complement strand
GCCCCTGAAAGGGCAACTTTATCTGGATAGATGTACCTCTTCCGACCTTACTCTCTATTGAAAGGGTACCTCCATGGAGTTTCACTATTTCTTTTACAAGGGATAGACCGAGGCCTGTTCCCTTAGTCCTCTCACCATGGGTTCCTCGATAGAATTTCTCGCCAAGATGAGGTATGTCTTCTTCAGGGATACCCCAACCCGTATCTTTTACCGTTATTTCAAGCATATCATCGACCTTTTTAATTATAAGACTTATTCTAATCCCTGGGTCAGAATAAGTTAATGAATTATCAACAAGGTTTCTGAGCATCTGTTCTATCTTGTCCTGATCACCAGTAAAATTAGACACATCACCTTCTACCTTTATTGCTAAGAAACCTCTTTTTTTCTCTATTATATCAGAAAATCCTTCTTTAATGGATTCAATGAGTTTTTTAATGTCTACTGGTCCGACCTTGAAAAATTCCCTCTTTTCGAGCCTCGAGATATCAAGGAGCTCACTGATCATCTTTGACAACCTCAGTCCCTCTCTGTACATTATGCCAAGATACTCCCTTGCCCTTTCACCGGTGACATCGCCATTGAGGATCATCTCTGCCATACCGATTATTGCAGTAAGGGGGGTTCTGAATTCATGGGACACCGACCTTATTATCTCTGTCTTCATTCTATCAAGTTCTTTTTGACCTGTTATATCTCTGAATACCTGAAGAGCCCCTGTGACTTCTCCGGTAACAGGGTCCTTCAAAGGCAGACAATTTATCTGGAGAATAAATCTCCTTCCTTTAGGATTTAAATACTCTATCTCCGTTGATGAGGACCCTCCACTTAAGGCAATACTCAACGGACATTCATCTGTTCCACAGAGTTTTCTCTCTGCACCATGGAGTATAATATCACTGCACTTTCTTCCCAGAATTCTCTCCCTTCTGATATAGAATATCTCTTCTGCTGCCTTATTTATGGATGTAATATAACCATTCCTGTCAACGGTATATACACCATCTTCGATACTATCAAGGATTGTTGTTGAAAGGGCCTCCTGTTTTAATATGTTTTCATAAAACTCAGACCTCTCAATAGAGAGGGCAAGGACAGTTGAGAATATCTTGAGAAAGTGGATCTCCTCTTCTGTAAAATCCCTTGGGGTCCTTGAATAGAGACTCAGACAGCCTGTGTTTTTCTCACCTGTTGTAAGAGGAATCGTGAGGCAGGAGCTGAAATCTTTCTTAAAAATTTCATTATAATAAAATCTCGGTTCCTGTCTTATATCCTTCACCTGTATTATTACGCTCTCTTTTATTGAGAGGGATTCCTGAGAGCTAACATTTTCCTTATAAAGGAGATAGGGCTCATTGAGTTCTTTTAATTGAGGTATGACCTTTCTGAGGATAAGGTTTCCAGTCTGGTCAATCTTTATCAAACCTACAAGGTCGGGGTTAAGCCTCTCTTTAATGAAGATAAGGGAGGCTTCAAGAAGTTCATTGAGTCCCCTTGTGCCAGAAAGCATATCCACCATTATAGAGAGATTTTCGAGTTCCTTATGCCTCTTATCCCTTAAAGCCCTGTAGAGACCCTGGACCTTTTCATAAAGAGAGATGTTTTCAAAGGCAAGACCCATCATCTCTCCAGCAGCCCTCAGAACCTCTTCGTCATCCATACTCCAGTGAAAGGGTTTGAAGCTAAAAAGGCAGAAGACACCGTGGGTTCTCTCCTTTCCTTTTACAGGGATACAGCAGTAACCTCTAATGCCTGAGTGTTTGAGCATTGACCTTTCAAGCCTTGGGTCTCTGGAGACATCCATAGATGTAATAACCATTCCTGACTGAGCGACCCTTCCAGGTATGTCATGACCAAGGGGAACCCTTCCTGCCTGTCTCACAAACTCCTCTGATACACCAGAGTGGTATCTGCAGATAAGGGTCTCTCTATCAATTATAAAGATACCGCCACCATCCATCCCAAAGGTCTCTTTAAGTTTATCAAGGACAGAATAGAATATCTCATCCGCTCTAAGGGATTTTGCAAGGATAGCTGATATCTCGTTGAGAAGGCTTAGATTTTTGTTTCTCTTTATAAGCTCCTTTTCCATCTGTTTCTTATCTGTCACATCCCTTGCAAATTCTATTACATTTATCACATCTCCATCCTCGATTACTGGATAGGCTATTACTTCATAGGTACGAGGTATGCCTTTGGAGTCTAAATGTTCATGCTCTGTTACAAAGGGCCTTTTTGTGGTAAAGACTACTCGTACAGGACAGTTGAGATTTTGAATATCCTCACAGGGTCTTTCAAGGAGATGGGATATCATATAACAGAATCTCCCCTCAGGATTTGAGCCGATCCTTTTTATCACAGCATGGTTTGCCTTTATGACCCTGAAGTCCTTATCTATAACAAGGAGCTCATCCTGAATGCTGTTCATCACGCTTTCGAGATAGTCCCTTGAGAGCCTTATCTCCTCTCTAAGGTTGAGCCCTTCCCTGAAGTCCTTCATTGTGATAATCAATCTGCGGGAGCCGTTAAACCTAACAGGAGTTAGAGATATAAGGACTGGTATCTCCTCTCCATTCTTTGATACTGCCTTTTTCTCCTCTGACCCGACCTCACTGTTCCCAGTAGAATTGCCAGGACCTTTAAATGGACCAGAAAGTATCCTGTTAATATCCAGTCCTATAGCCTCTGACCTCTCATACCCGAGGAGTCTTGTAAAGGCAGGGTTTATATCAATTATCTTACCAGCCTCGTCTGTAACCACTAAGGGATCTGTCATCAATTCAATATAGGCCTCTTTCTTTTTGAGCTCTTCTGTCTTTTCCTTTAATCCTTTGAGCATCAGGTTGAAGGTCTTTATGAGGTCACTGAATTCATCAATCCTGTCCCTTTGAGGAATTTCAAAGTCCAGTTCCCCAGCCCTTACCCTTGCTGATGCCTTTTTTAAGATATTCAGTGGCTGGGTGATGCTCCTTGAGAAGAACAGGGATATAAGAAAGGCGAAGATGAGGCTGTAGAAGGTTATTATCAGAACCCTTTCGGTTATGAGTTCTGGCTCAAGTCCCTGGGTTTTTAGCAGTAATAGCAGAGGTGCTACAGTTAGTATGACAACGGCAAAAAGAATCAGAAAGAGTATGTAAATAAATCTCAGTTTATACATAGTAAAGACCAATCATATAAACAATAAGAACTGTTATGAACCAGGAGATAAGAGCTGAATAAAGGGGTCGCGGACCTATCTCGGCAATGGAATCAAAATCAATACTCAGTCCTATGGCAGAAAGGGTAACTGTAAGAAAGAATCTGCTAAAGGGCTCGAGGATTTTCTGAAGTTCTGGTGCCTTAAGTGTGTTTGTGAGTATAACGAGGAGTATGAATCCCGTAACAAGGATGCTCCTTGCAACATAGGGAAAGGATAGAAATCCCCCTTCTGGTTTAGTTTCCTTTCTCAGGAGGCCGAACCATATAATCAGAAATATAAGAAGAGATATCCTGATGAGTTTGTAATTCACTGCTGAAACAAGGGCATCAGAACCAGCTGTTTTTCCTACAACCTTTACCTGGCCAAGCATGGGAAGGGTAGTGCCTGTAAGGAGGGCAAAGCCCTCATTGCTGAGGCCAGAATTAGATGAGAATATGGGATAGATAATCAGACCTATCAATCCAACAACCATTATAGAGATGATGGATAGAGATGTCTCCTCTTTTTTTGAACCTATGAGTGCTGAAACCACTGCGATTGCTGAGGCACCACAGATAGAAAGACCTGTTGAAAGAAGAAGCGAGAGCTGTCTGTTTATCCTGAGTGTCCTTGATACCAGAAAGGTAATAGCAAAGGTAAAGATAAATACAGCAGGCACAAGGACAAGGTGGGAGATATCTTTTACATTAATCATAAGCTGACTTCCATAAAGGATAATCCCTGCTGGAAGGCAGAACCTTATACATATATTGAGGCCGCTCTCGAGAAAAGCCCTTTTTTCGAAAAAATTTCCCGTAAGCATCCCGAGTATTATTGAGAGCACAAGGCTATCAAGGCTTGGGTGGAGTGATGAAAGCCCCATACTAATCAGGGCTATAAGGATAGAAAGAAAGATACCTGCCATTAATTTCCCACTTTACACTCTGATTTCTGACTTTTGATTACTGTTTATTATCTTCTCTATCTCTTCTTCCCTGCATTCCCCTTCCTGACCATCAGAAAGCCTCTTCCATCTGATAACAGACCTCTTTATCTCCTCTTCACCTATTATTAGGGCATACCTTGCCTTTAATCTGTCAGCCTTTCTGAGCTGACTTTTTAAAGAACCACCTGTCCCGATTTCTATCCAGAAACCTTTCTGTCTTAAACCCTCGCCCATCCTGAGGGAAAGTCTTTCAGCCTCTTCT
>DAISHO010000187.1:0-4450 GCA_036822495.1 Thermodesulfovibrionales bacterium | reverse complement strand
TTAGATAGGGTCTTTTCTGGATTATATCTTCTATTTCCATATAAATCAGAAAATCTCTGGATATTTTATCACAATCTCTTCACCTTGGAGGGCCTCTTCAAGGAAGGCCTTTAGATATTGCCTTTCCTCTTCTGTTAGGTTCAGGGGTTTTAAGACCTTATTGCCAGGGCCTCCTCCCCTGTTGAAAAACTCTATTACCTCATCAAGGGTCTTGAAGGCTCCATTGTGCATGTAGGGAGCTGTTCGGTATACCTCCCTGAGGGTAGGTGTCTTGAAGGCCTTCCAGTCTTTTGGGTCCTTTGTTATAAGATACCTTCCAGGGTCTTCTTTTAGATTTATATAATCCTCATAATGATAAACCTTTGCAACAAACCTCCTTGTTGCAGAAACCCTTGGGTCCTTTTCCTGCTCCTCATTCTCAGGAACACCAAGGGCATAGAATTTATCATCATTCATGTTTACTCCATAATGGCATTCAGCACACCTGCCTTTACCTGTGAATATCTCATATCCCTTTCTTGCCTTTTCTGAAAGGGCAGTCTTATCTCCATTAAGAAACCTATCAATAGGTGCATTTCTGGATACAAGGGTTCTCTCAAAGGCAGCTATTGCCATTGCTATACGCTCCCTTGTTATGTCTCCACCAAAGACTCTCCTGAAGGCCTCTACATACTCAGGCACTGACCTCAATTCCTCTTCAAGGAAGTCGAGATTCTGATTCATCTCAAAGGCAGACATCATGGGAAAGAGGGCCTGGTCTTCGAGGCTCCTTGCCCTTCCGTCCCAGAAGAGATACTTACTGAAGGCAACATTAATAAGTGTCGGTGCATTCCTCCAGTTTCTTGTTGTTGGATAACTTAGAGATACCTCAAGGCCATCTGTGAATGCCAGCTCCGGGTTGTGGCAGGTAGCACAGCTCATTGTACCATCTCCTGAAAGCCTTCTATCAAAAAAGAGCCTCTTTCCAAGTTCAATCTTTTCAGGGGTCTGGGGATTGCTCTCAGGCACAGGGACAGACCTGAAGGGTTCAAGGTGCCCTGCCTGTCCAGGTAATATCCAGAAAAAAACCAATAGAAAGGCTATTATCATGCTATTTATTAACATTCCTTAACTCCTCCTCAATAATCTTCTTAAAGTATTCATAGGGCCTGTTGCCAACGACCTTTCTGCCATTAATGAAAAATGTGGGAGTATTATACAGGTCGAGGTCAACAGCGAGTTTCTTGTCCCTTTCGATAAGGTCTCTGTGTCTCATCTTATCAAGGGAGTCTATAAATCTTTTCAGATCAAGGCCAAGATCCTTTGCATATTTGATAAGGCTTTCCCTGTCAAGCTGGGGTGAGCGTTTCAAAAGCAATTCATGCATCTGCCAGAATTTGCCCTGTTCATGGGCTGCCATTGCTGCCTCTGCTGCAATGTGGGAGAAGTCTCTGTACTTGTACGGATAGTGTTTTACAATCAGCCTTATCTTTCCCCTGTATTCCTTTAATAGTCCCTCGATGGTCGGACCGACCCCAACACAGTGAGGTCACTGATAATCAAGGAATTCGATTATAGTAATAGGCGCATCAGGAGGCCCATAGGAAGGTGAGCCATCAACAGGGATTACATACCTTTTCTCTTCAGCAAAAAGTAATGAAGGAAGGAGGAACAGTAATAATAAGATTGGTTTTTTCAAAAAACTTTAACCCCTTTCAAGGAACTCCTGAAGTCCCTTTAATCGCTCCTCTGTCCTCTTAAGACCAAGATAGAGTTCATACCACTTTTTTCTGTCCTTCTCTGTTACTTTTGCCACTGCCTCCATATCTGTTCCACTGTTATTAATAAACTCTTCAGTTGAGATTCCGTATCTCTCCTCAAAGGACCTCAATTCCTTCCTATAGGCCCTTATGGCATCCTCACAAACCTTTATCTCCCTGCCTGTTGTTATCCAGACCTCATCGTATATTATTGCCATATCTTAATAGCCAAGCTTCTGAACCCATTTCCCATGCCTTTTACGAGCCCATTCAACAGGCACTGTTCCATAGACCATAATCCTGAAGGTACCTGGATTGGCAAGGGTTCCAAGATAGATGTGCAATGGTATTGCCATAATAAGGAGGTCAAAGGCTATATTATGCAGGAGATGGGATATAAGGACCCACTGCCTCTCACCAGCCATTAGCCATATAACAAATCCAGTGGCAGAAATGACAAGACCAAAAATCAGGAGGAAGAGATAAAAGAGTTTCTGGCCAGCATTTATAATGTCCTGAGGAGGAACCTTTACACCCTTTGAGAGATAACCACCTGCCTTCTTAAACCACTCAATGTCATCCTTACTCCAGCTAAGGGCAACGGGAAGGTAATGGAACATAGTTCCAAAAAGGGCAATGATGAAGACCACACCAGACCAGTTGTGGATTGTCCGCATGGAATTGAAACTTCCGAATATAGAGGCCATCCATTCAAGCCTGAAGAGGAAGCCAAATCCTGTTATTGCGAGAAGGAAAAAGCTTATAGCAAGGAGCCAGTGGTTAATTATCTCAAGGCTTGTTGCCTTTCTTATAAGCTGTGTCATGATTATTCACCTCCCTCATCTCTCTTTGGTCCAATGGCTATGTAGTGAAGGGCAGCTGCTGCCACTGCACCAGCCAGTCCTATGTATGAAAGGGGTTTAAGGACCTTGTGCCAGAAGAGGACTGTCTCCGGGATCTCAGGTCTTTCTATCATGCCATAGAGTTTTGGCGCATCCTTAAAGGCATAAAGGACACCAAGGCCACCAAGGTCTGCCTCTCCATAGAGTTTTTCATAACCTGCCTTTTTTGCCTTTGCCATTAACTCATCCCTGTCTCCATAGGCTATTGCACCTGTAGGACAGGTCTTGGCACAGGCTGGTGAAAGACCCTCAGCTATCCTGTCTGAACAGAGGTGACATTTTGAGACCTTATTATTCTCGTCATACCTCGGTACATCAAAGGGACATCCTGCAACGCAGAGTTTGCAACCTATACATTTATCCTTGTTGAAGGCAACAGCACCCTCCTTTGTCCTGAAGAGGGCACCTGGTGCAGGACATATCCTCATACAACCTGCATCCTCACAGTGCATGCACCTCTGGCTCACAAAGAGCCACCTCACCATATTCGTCTCTGAAGGCACCTCTACATAACGAATCCTGTTATAGAGATTCGGCGTGAGGTCAGGGGGATTCTCAAAGGTCCCTTTGTTCATAGTCTTTGTTGCAGGTAGCTGATTCCAGGACTTACAGGCAGTCTGACAACCCCTGCAACCTATGCATAACTCAGGAGATATTAATAAAGCCTTCCTTGCCATCCTTCACCTCCTATGCCTTCTCTATATTGACCATGAAGGCCTTTGTCTCAGGAATCAATGTATTTGCATCTCCAATAGTTGGAGTAAGGAGATTGGAGCTATCACCACCACTTCCATCCTCTGGATACTGCCAACCAAAACACCAGGGAAGCCCTACCTGATGGATAGTCTGGTTCATGACCTTGAAGGGCTTCAGTCTCTCTGTTACTATGGCAATTGCCCAGACCTTTCCTCTGGCTGATGATACTATAACCTTATCTCCGCTCTTTATACCCTTTTCCTGAGCAAGTTCCTTTGAAATCTCAACAAACTGCTGGGGCATGAGTTCGAGCTGCCAGGAAAGGTGCCTTGTGAGAACCCCTGTCTGCCAGTGCTCTGTAACTCGATATGTCGTTGCCACATAGGGGTATCTTATGTCACAGCTATAGAATATGTCCTCCTCAGGCCCTTTCTCAGCAGGCATATCCTTTTCCTTTACAGGATAGAAGAGCTTTACTGTTGGATTTATCCTGTGTCTCTTCGATAGAGGATTCTCCTGTAATGGGCACTCAAGGGGTTCATAATGCTCTGGGAATGGTCCATCAGCAAGCCCTGGTCCGAATATCAGGCCAACACCCTCTGCCCTCATGATGAATGGATATTTACCTCCTTCCATTCCCATTGGTGGTGCTGGTCCGTCAGGAACATCACCTTCCCACACACCTGGTTTGTTTGTCTTTGGATCAATCTTTGTTGGATTCCATTTTATTACTGCCCTCTTCGGATCCCAGGGCCTTCCCTGAAGGTCAACAGAGGCACGGTTATAAATAATCCTTCTGTTAAGGGGCCAGCACCAGGCCCATTCAGGATAGAGACCAAGGCCATTAATGTCCTTCTTTCCTCTACGGGCCATCATGTTTATGACCTTCCCATCAACCTCGGTATAACTACCACTATAGATCCAGTTACCACAGGAGGTCGTACCATCTGCCTGAAGGGTTACAAAGTTAGTGCAGAGTTGCCCCTTCCTTCCGATCTGTTTTGGCGGTGTTGTCTTTGTATCAAAGATATCAGCAAGATAATATCCATTTATCTCCTTAGCAATGAGATGGGTGTTAACCTTCTTTATCTTCCCATCAGGGCCCTTTTCACC
>DAISHO010000186.1:0-4455 GCA_036822495.1 Thermodesulfovibrionales bacterium | reverse complement strand
TTGCCTCAGCTGCACCGATTCCACCTCCATAACCCTTGAGGGCAGTACCTGTCTCACCAATGGCAAGGAGTGAGATTATATCAACCTCATCAAGGGGAGGCTCTGAAGAGAGGGAGAGATTAAACCTCCTTAATGTCCCTTCTATCAGAAGATTTATCCTGTAACCCCTTGAAAGGGTCTCTGCCTTTATCCTGAGATAAGGGTCTATCCTTTCAGTATCTGTAAAATCAGCACTTGCCTTAATAAGTTTAAGTTCATTGTTTCTGAAATATACCACACCTTTTATGGTCTCAACCCTTCCAATTATAATGGGCTTTTGAAGGGTACCCTTTAAGAGCAGGTCAACCTTTAGCTCTGCATTAGCAATGTTGTTATCTACAAGAATCAAAGAGGATGGCTCTGGCAGAGGCCCTGTTATCCTAATATTGAGCCTTGCATTGAGATATGAAGGAATACTTAGCTCTGGCTGAGGGGGTTCCTTTTTAAATCTCATCATCCAGGACCTCCATTCAATAAATCTCCTGTAAAAGGCCCTTTTAAGTCTTGCCTCTCCTGTAATCAGATTAAGATATCTGTCCCCCTTCAGATAAAGATTAGCACTCAGGTTTGCACTAAAACCTTCTATAATAGTGGCATTTATGTTTTGTAGATTTACCTCAATATTGAATCTGCCCAATCTATACCCCCTGAGATAGGCAATGCCTTTTGCCATGACATTCCCTCCAGCAACCTTCCCTGTAAGGGACTCCACATCTATCCTGTTTTCTTTAAATCTTATCACTGACTCAACCTCTGTTATATGATAGGGTATATCCTCAATACCTATGGTCCCTTCTTTTAAGGTCAAAAACCCGGAGACGCCCGGGGAATCCCATTTGCCATTTATAGCGAGCTCGAAATCAACTTTTCCTTTAATAGTCTTTATAGATCTGGAGAATCTCTTAAGAGGCCAGAGATAGGAACGGCCTTTCAACTCAAGGTCATACCACTGACCTATCAGAACCTTTCCTGAACATGTAAGCGTACCAGCCTCATTAATCATGTTGAAATTTTTAACAGTTAATACATTCCTTGCAATATCTATCTGAACAGGCCCGTTATTTTTCAGCTGATGTCCATAACCGGAGATCACGAACTTATCAAAAAAAGCCTCTCCAGAAATAACATTCCCCTGCCCATTTATGAGAAACTTTCCTCTTAGACCAAGGGCAAGGTCTTCAGGTGGCTCCTTTATTAATGCCTGAAGGAGTTTCCTGTAATCATCATCCTTAAACTCTATCTCAAATGAATAGTACGGTTCATTACTTTCTTTCGTCAGTTGGGGAAGGAACAGTTGCAGTCTTCCTTTAAGTATAATCAGACCATCAAAGAGAGAACCTGCACTTATTATCTCCATGCCGTTTTTAAAAGACCTCTGTTGAATCACAGACTCGACCTTAACTGATCCAGCAGGTCTTCCATTAATGTTGAGCATATCTGTAGATAACTCGGCAAAACCACTGAGCTCCTCACCTCTTCCTGTACCCTTTGTCCTGAATAAAAAACGGCCCTTAAGGGAGCTAACAAAGCTCAAAGTAGTAGTGCCCTGCCAGTTCTTTAAGACCTCTTGAAGACTGAACTGACTGTATAAATTGTAAGAGTAATTCTTCCAATCAGTAAGATTAATTTCACCTTCAATCTTTGTACTTTCCTTCCCAAGCCTCAGGACAATATCCTGAGCATGACGATTACCAGTAAAAAAGACCTCTCCATCAAGTGTCAAATCCCTTATTGGTGAAGGCTTTAAAGAGTTCTTTGAAAAAAACCTGAGGGGTTTCATGTCTTTAAAAACTGTCTTGAGGTTAAAAACAGGAGATGAAATATCAAATAACCTCTCTGAGCTCTGGAGCTTTATATCACCCGAAAGCATGAATTCTCCTCCATTATCCTGTTGAGAAATACCATTGATAGATTCTATGTGCAATAGAGAAGGCGAATAAGAGACCTTACCTTTCACGCTATTAAATGTATATCCATTAATGGAAAGGTCTTTGATTTGAAGATTGCCAGTAATAAGGAGATTGGATAGGGTGCCCTTTATATCGCCTGTGAGCTCTCCCTTTTCGAATTTTAAATATTCAAATGAAAAAGCCAAAGGACTGTTACTTTCGCCACCAGGCCGGATGTGAAGCAAATACTTTCCGTTAATATATTTATCATTCAATGAATAGCTACCCTTAGCAACCATAGATATGATATTAGGCTCAGCGGGACTGTTACTTACTCCACCAGAAAGACTATGAAATACAATAACCTTATCCTCACCATCAAACATATAATCACCCCTGACCTCCAGATGATAGGCTTCAGGATTTCTTTCTAATTTCCTGTCACCTAAGGCCTGTAGCCTTCCTTTAGCCTTATAGACAAACCATCCAGCAGGAGAAAAGACTCTGCCAGAATGGCTGAGCTCTCCTTCTATTTTTCCATCAGGAAGAGGAAGGTCAAGGTGGAGCAATCCCAGGACGGGCTTAATATCAATATCTTGAGCCTTTACATAAAGTCTAAAGGTATGGACGGGTAATGGAATCTCTGCCTCTGCCTCTGCTTTGCCATTGTAGAGCCCTGCTTTTCCATTCCTAAAGATAAGTCCATGCTCCTTATACTGAACCTCTGTATGAAGTTCCTTTATCTCAATGCCAAAGAGGTCTCCATTGAATAAATGACCTGTTCCTTTAAGGGCTGGCTCCATTAGCCTGCCTTTTAATGAAAATTCTGTCTTCAGCCTTCCCAAGAGCCTCTCAGAGACCTTCAATAACTCCATTAGATTCTCGAGATAGAAATCTCCGTCTCCCTTCAGATTAACCTCTGTTTCTTCAAAAAAGTTTTTTAAATCAGTGATGGCATAAATGTCTGGAATCTTTATAGTGCCCCTTGCACTGACCCTGCCCCTGTCTTCAGTAACTGACCTTAAAGAAAAAAGAGTTAGCATATCCTTCATTGATACCCTGAACAGGGCCTTTAACTCTGATGGGGCCTGTGTATAAATCCTTCCAGATAGTCTGATGCTCGTGTCCTTATGTCCTGAAGGACCTGTTATGTTAAGTTCCTTAAGTAAAATCTCCTCAGGTAATAAATCCTTATGGAAGGCATTGGGTTTAATGGAAAAAGATGCGGTTAGGCTTATAGGAGCTCTAAGACTGGAAAACCTGATATCTTCAATGCTCGTATTAAACTCCATCTCCTGTCTGATCCTGTAACTGAATGAGATACCCTTAAGAGCAATATCCTGATCTCCGCCAGATCTATAAAAACTTAAATCTCCCTCTGAAATCTCTATTCTATTAATAATAAGAGCCGGGCCTTTCTGTCTTTCTGATAGATAATCTTTCAGGTTCTGTTTAATATGGTCTATCCTCTTCATATTCATTTTCAGAGATGGAGCTTTTACTGAAATCCTTCTAATCACTGGTCTCTTAAAAAACAAAGAAGAAAGCTCAGGATAAACCTTTATGGACCTGATCTTTGCCACCATCTCACCATCTTCATCAATAAACCTCAAATCCTTTATACCTGCATAAAGGGGGAATATGTGTAGATATATCTTATCTGCCGTTGCAATATAACCAGTAGCAGACTGTAGCTCGGGCAGTATGAGCTTTTTAAGATAATTTGAGAGATAAGGATTTTCTGGTACAAATAAAAAAGAAAAAAAAAGGACACCAAGGAATAGTCCAAAGAAGATATATCGCCATATTCGTCTTGTGGATCTTAATTTTGCCATGCATAACATTATAACATTTGCCCACTGCTGTTCAAAATTAATTACAAGAGGCTACACTGCTGTCCAAACCAAATCGATGTGCTTAGTGCGCTGCTCTACCTCCAGCCTTAATCCATAACTCAGGCCATGGTTTCTAATTTCTCAAACTTCTATCAGCAATTTTAAGAAGGGGGTTAACTTGACATATTCAAGGAGAGATAATATAATTAGTTATGCCACAGACAGAGGAAAAAAGGGAAGAGGTCTTATACAGGGCAGATCCTTTCACATTTGTATTCAGAGAGCTCGACCTTATCCACGGAGAGATCAGAGAGATCAAGGGTGAACTGGCAAATATGAATAAACGCATTGATGATGTTCATAAACGTCTTGATAGGCTATATATCATAGTGATTCTGAATCTGATGGGTATCCTCGCCTTTTTAATTAAGGGTTTCTTTTTTTAATTTTCGTCCGTTTACCTATAATCCACTCTACTTCATTGAAGTGTTTGGAAAAACTCAGTATTCCCAATCGTGGTAACAAAGGTATTAGGAAGCAATTAAGTTGTACCTCGTGGATTCCTCGCTTGAGTCTCTGCCACAGTTTTTTAAAGAAATAATTTTTTCCCACACCTGTCCAAAATAAATCTTAAAGAGGCATGAAGCCAAAGAACAGGCTACAGTAGGCTATAGGCTACAGGCTATAGAATT
>DAISHO010000185.1:0-4469 GCA_036822495.1 Thermodesulfovibrionales bacterium | reverse complement strand
ATTCCTGCCTGACCTATGGTCATGTCGAGGAAGTCCTCCCATGCCTCTGCCTCAAGGTGCTTGACCTTCTTCATTCCCTCTTTTTCACCAAGCTTCTCTACCATGAGCTTGCTGATATTTGCCATTGCCTCATTTGTCCACATCCAAATTGGACCCTTTCCACGGATCATTGCCTCCATCATGAAGTGGTTTCTGATTGTGGTACCCATGGCATCAACATATTTGCCGTATTTCTTCTTTGCCTCAGCAATATATTCCTGATTTGAGCAGTAGTCCTCTCTATTGGAATCTGTTGCCTTTGCCTTAAAGAAGAGGAACCAGGCACCAACAGGACCATAACCATCCTTAAACCTGGCAGGGACAAACCTGTTCTCCATCTGGACAAGCTCTGCACCAACAAGGGCACCCATGGCATAGCCAGAGCCTGAGTTCCAGACCGGGAACCAGGTCCTTCCCATTCCCTCACCAACGGACCTTGGTCTGAAGACATTAACGCATCCACCAGGAACAAGCAAAGTTGCCTTTGCCTTGAAGACATAAACCTTATTCTCACGGGTGCTGAATCCTATAGCACCTGCAACAGTGTTTTCCTTATTCTTATCCATAAGGAGCTTTACTATAAAGACCCTCTCAAAGTGGTTCTGGGGCACACCTGTTACCTGTCTGTTAAGCTCGAGGGCCTTCTTTGCTGCCTCAGCAACTATAACCTTGTAGGATTCACCATTAATCATGATCTGCCACTTACCAGACCTGACAACGAGCTTCTCCCTCTCTTCATCACTCTTGCAATCAGCAAGGAGGGGCTTGCCTGCATCCCTTGCCTGGAAGCCATCAAGGGAGAATCCATCGTCACCCTTCTTCCATATTGGAAGACCCCATTTCTCAAACTGGTGAACAGAGTCATCAACATGCCTGCCGAGGTCATATACAAGGTCTTCCCTTATTATGCCCATCAGGTCATTACGGACATACTTGACATAATCCTCAATCTTATTACCGCCCATATAGGTATTGATAGCACTGAGACCCATAGCAACAGCACCACTACGGTCTGTTGCTGCCTTGTCAACCATTGTTACCCTTAACTTCTTCGGATTCGCCCATTTCACAGCCTCAAAAGCAGCACCACAGGCAGCCATTCCACCACCGATTATAAGAAAATCTGTCTCTACCTCTACAACCGGGGGCTTCTGACAGTACGAAAATGTACAGGTTTCTTTTTCCATTGTCACACCTCCTTTAATTTTTAAGCCTTCTTGGCTTCATAATTGAAGAAGCCTGGCTGTTTGATCTTTGAGTAATCAGGCTCTGGAAGTCCAGCATAGGGATCAATAGAACCTTCTGCTGTAAGCCTTATAGGGAACTTGAACCTCTTGATAACACCATTTCTGAATTTGATTGTCCACATTATGGAGTCTGAACCCCTCATCGGATAAACACTACCACCAAGAGGTATGTAGTCTGCATAACCTCTCACCTCGATTGCCTGTTGCGGACAGATCTTCACACAGTTGTAGCATTCCCAGCACTGCTCAGGCTCCTGATTGTAGGCCTTCATCTTCTCCCTATCAAGGGTCATCAGGTCATGAGGGCAGATATACTGGCATGCAGTCTTATCTTGGGCCTTACAGCCATCACACTTTTCCGTAATTACATAACTTGGCATATGCCCTATCCTCCTCTTTTATTATTACTGAGGCCTCAATGAGGCCTTTTATTATGCACTTCTTAATGCTGCCTCAACAACATCTGGATCGAGCCTTCTCATCTCTATAACCTTCTGGAAAAGCTTATCCTTAAAGGCCCTTGGAAGAAGCTCAATACTTCTTGTTGTGGAAAGGTCACACTTTGAACCTGGAAACCTCTTGAGAAGCTCGTCCTTCTGTGCCTCATTTGCATGAACTTCAAGTCTCTTTAGCCCTGCAAAGGCCTCTACTGCCTTGTCCGCAAGACCTGCCTCCTGAAGTTTTGCAAATCTCTCTTCATTAATCCAGACATAGATTGGAAAGGTTTCTGCCATCTTACACCTCCATTGGTGGGACTGTCATTACTGGATTTCTTTCATTCAAATATTTATCATCCACAAAGGGATTGCCAAAACCATATTTATCAGCAGCCATCATTACTGTATCAAATACCTCTGGTCTCATTACAAGTCTTGTTGGTTTTACTCCATCAAGAAGGATACTTCTTAAGACACTGCCGCTGAATTTCTGGGGTTTGTGGCCGCAGAGCCCTTCATAGGTAACCTCAGCGCAGGTCGGACAATACCACCACTCAAGGGTAAGAACTGACTTTATACCAAGGTTGGGAATCTTCTTGAATATCTCATGGGCAGCGTATTTGTCATAATAATCACCAACACCTGCATGGTCACGACCAAACATGTGATGGGTGCATCCCATGTTCTTTCTAACTATTGCATGGAATATAGCCTCCTTTGGGCCTGCGTACCTCATGTCCCAGAGGAGGATTGACACCATATGGGTTCCCTGCTTGAAATATCCATTCTCTCCAAGGGCTGCGTGGCTCAATACTATAGCCTCATCAATATAGTCTCCTTTACGCTTTTCTCCAACAACACAGTTTACAAGAACACCACACTCATTGGGGTTTACATCTGACTGTGCCTCAAACCATGCACCCTTCATAAGCCACTCATGACCTGTATGAGGCACATTCCTTGTCTGGTGTGCTACTGCCCTCTTCCAGCCAAATTCCTTAAATTTCTCCCTTGATTTGGCTGGTGGATACCAGAACTTATCAAAGGGTGGATTTATCCTTGGTGGATTGATAAGTGTTATCCTACCACCGAGGAATTTATCCTTGTATTGATAGGTTCTCTTCACGCCGGGATGTTTCTCATCATCTGTGCCATAGACACTTACTGCCATAAGTTTTTTATCAAAGGAATAGATCTCCTCAACCTCAAGGGTTGCAAAGGGCTGATTCTGATACTTTAGCAGTATGGTATCTCCTTCCTTAATGCCCATTGACCTTATCTCGTCATCAGAAAGGTCAAATACTATGGGAATACTCCAGACATATCCACTCGCAAGGGTCATCTTCTTGCAGATGCTTGCTACATCTGCCTCCTTCATAAAGCCATCAACAGGAGAGAAGAATCCATAGGCCATACTTACTATCTCCCTTGCATGCTGATCCCTGATAGGCAACTCAATCTTTGCTTTACTGGCAAGCCTTCTTGCCTTTTCCCTGTCCTCAACAACCCTGTTTACGAGTTTTCCACCATGAGGAGATAGCGTATTGTCAACCTTTGCCACTGCCTTTTTTCTGGCGCGGCCCGCAGAGACCTTTTTCGAACTTCTCTTCTTTGCCATAGGTAACTACCCCCTTTTCTCTAAGATTGAAATTATCTTATTGAATATATCATCTATCTCGCCTGTTCCAGGAACAGACTTGAGAATACCTTTTTCTCTGTAATATCCAATAACAGGGGCTGTCTGGGCCTCATAGACCTCAAGCCTCTTACGGATTGTCTCTTCTTTGTCATCATCCCTCTGATAGAGCTCACCACCGCATTTATCGCAGACCCCATTCTTCTTTGGAGGTGTAAAATAGATATTATACATCTGCCCACAACTCCTGCAAGTCCTTCTTCCAGTAAGCCTTTTCATTAATTCATCAAAAGGTACATCAATACTAATTGCATAATCAAGAGGTGAATTCAATGAGCTGAGCATCTCGTCGAGGGCCTTTGCCTGAGCAACATTCCTTGGGAAACCATCAAGTATATAGCCTTTTTTACAATCATTTTCTTTTAATCTATCCTTTATAATTCCTATTACAACACTGTCTGGCACAAGCTCTCCCCTGTCCATATAAGATTTTGCCTCTTTGCCAAGGGGTGTACCATCCTGAACTGCCTTCCTCAGGATATCACCTGTTGAAATCTGGGGAATCGAATACCTTTCTATAAGTTTCTTTGCCTGAGTTCCTTTTCCAGCACCTGGCGCACCTAATAAGACAAGTCTCATCCTTCTCCTCCATTCTTTTTAGATTAAAGTAGGCTCTGTCCGCATTACTCTCGCCACCAAGATAAGTTAAGCGAAGTCGGACAGGTTTAAAACCACTTTACTATAAGACTCTTGCTCGGTTAAGTCAAATTCTTTTTTTTGATGAAATAATAAATTTTGCTTATTATCTTGACCTACAGCTCGCATACCTGGCCAAAATCACACCTGTCCTTAAAAGGGCATAGGGCCGAAAAAGCACCAAAGGCGACACTTTAATATAACTAAGTGTCCTAAAATTGCCCTTAGGCATATAAAAAAAGTGAGCCTCCTTTTGTGAAGGGGATATAAAATATCACCCAATTGGTGAATATGCCAAGCTCCATGCACCTCAGAGGTCAGGTTGAGAAGAAGAAAAAAACTTGATTTTTTATCCTTGGCTATGATATAAAATTTTAGCTCTTTGACAACACAGCAGAAGGTCGCAGTTGAGGA
>DAISHO010000184.1:0-4477 GCA_036822495.1 Thermodesulfovibrionales bacterium | reverse complement strand
GAAGAGGGTTTCACTACTATAAGGTCAATAAACAGGAGCATAGAGGATGCAGGCTCAAAGATAGAGTCTCAGGCTGCTGCCCTTCATGAGATTATAAGGAGTGTGGCAAATGTAAAGGAGATGTCTAAGGCTGGTGCAGATGTGGCAAAGGATGTTGAGACTATGATCAGTGAGAGGGGTATGAAATCCATAGAGATAATCTTTTCATCTATGGAAGAGATAAGCCATTCTCAGAAAGGCCTTTCAGTAGTAATCAACAGGGTGGTTTCTCTTTCGTCTGATACGAAGAAGGTAGTTCAGATAATTGACGAAATCGCAGGAGAGACAAAGCTTCTCAGCCTCAACGCCTCCATCCTTGCAGCACAGGCTGGTGAACACGGAAAAGCCTTTAGCGTAGTGGCAGAGCAGATAAAGGCCCTTGCAGAAAGGACAGGTCAAAATACAAAGGAGATAAGCTCAATGATTGAAGGCTTTATCCATCAGGCTGAAGAACTGAGAAAGGAACAAAAGAAAACAGAAGGGAATATAGAGAAGGCTATTGAGATGGTCAAAGAGACCGAAAGGGTCTTTAAAGAAATACTCAGTAGTTCAAAGAACTCAGCAGAACTCCAGGGCTCTATTAAAAAGGCTACAGAAGAACAGGCTTCTGCCATTCAAGAGATAGGCTCGACACAGGAGATAATTTCTTCTCATCTTACAATGATAATAAAATCCCTTAAGGAACAAGATATGGGTATAAAGAAGATCCTTGAAGGAACAGAGACTGTAAAAGAAATAGCAAGAAGCCTTAAAAGAGCAACTGAAGAGATGACAGGTGGAATCGATATTATATCGAAATCTGCAGGGGATATACATGAAGAGGTGAATTTTATCAGAACTGCAATGAGTGACCTCAGCCAGGCTATTTCTGCAATAGCGGGTAGACTTGAAGAATTGAAGGGGATTGGTGAGGAGAATCTCAGGATATCAACCCTGCTTAATGAAAAGGCCCTTTTTGTGGATAACCTTGTTAAAAAACTTGAGGAAGATATAAAAGAGTTCAAAATAAAAAAAGGAGGATTAAAAGATGAAATGCTGGGAATTCAAAAACTGTCCTGAAGAGATAAGGTCGAATTGTCCTGCCTATCCAGATAGAGGTCTTGATTGCTGGAAGGTTACAGGTACTAAGTGTGACTCTGGCAAGATAGAAAAACTCAGCCTTGAAGAAAAGATTCTTTATTGCAGAAGACATTGTGAATTTTATCAAAAATATGCCCATAAGTTTTAAAGATTATTCATATAATGATCGGACAGGAAGACCTAAGGGAGAGGCTAAAGTGGCTTATAAGAGTGAGATGGGTTGGTATTATTACCATCCTCATCACCACTCATTTATTAAGGGAGCTCTATTTTTTTGAATTCTCTCTCATGCCTGCTTATTCGATCCTTGGATTTGTCTCCCTCTACAATCTCTTTTTCTCAAAAAGATTAAAAAGACCAGATCTGAACCTAAAAAATGAGACCCTTCTCACTATATTTCTCGACCAGCTTACCCTTACAGTGGCTGTATATATTTCTGGCGGATGTGATAGTCCTTTTATATATTTCTTTATCTTTCATGTAGTAATAGGTGGAATCATTCTTAAACCACGAGAGGTTATCTTTGTAAGTATTATAGCTACCCTTTTTCCAGGTCTTGTGATGGGACTCAAACATTTTGGCTTCCTTCCCCATTTCTCTATCTTTAAAGATCAGCCCTTAATCTTTTCTGATGCGAAAATCTTTCTTACCTATGGAAGCGCCTATATAGTTACACTCTTTGCTACTGCTTACTTTGTTTCCTATCTGAGTAAAAGGCTTTATGAAAAAAATGAGGAGATCAAGAGATTATATATTCTCTCGGAAAGGTTAAGATCAACCATAAGGCTTAGTGAGGTGATAGAGCTAATAGAAAAGGAACTCTGCGCCTTCACCAAGGCATCTCGAAGTTTCTTCATGCCCCTTAATAAGGATAAGAGAACCTTCCAGCTTGAATATGGAGAGAAAAGGCTTAATATACCTCTAATTGACAGAAACTCCTTTACAGAATCCATATTGAAAGGAGTACCTCTGATTATAAACAAAAATCTCCTTACATCCGATTACGAAAAAGAGATTGTAGAACTTTTGGGCTCAGAGCATTGTCTCGTACTGCCTGTCTTTGGTGCTTCTATCTATAATTGCTGGGAATATTTTAACTGCCCTGTCACCGAATGCAAGGCAAGGGGTAATGTCTCTAAGAAATGCTGGCAACTCTCTGGCACCTATTGTAAAGGAAGAGTCATGAGGAGTTATATGGAAAAACTGAATGAGTGCCTTATCTGTGAACTTTTTACAGTGGTTGGCATATATGCCTTCGGTATCAATTCACAAATCCTGCCTTTCGAATCGATAGATACAGAGGCATGCATGAGGCTTCTTGACTCGGCTGGTCTTGCTATTGCGAATAGTTTACTTTACGAGAGGACAGTCGCCCTTTCAAGAACAGACAGCCTTACAGGCCTTCTTAATAACAAAACATTTAAAGAGGCCCTTCATCAAGAAATCTTGAGAGCCAGGAGATTTAAAAAGAGTTTTGGTCTCATAATGATCGATATAGACTATTTCAAAAAATACAATGATACCCATGGACACCCCCAGGGCGATTACCTGCTAAAAAGGATTGCTGACCTTCTGAGGGATAATCTCAAGGATACGGATATTGTTGCAAGATATGGAGGAGAGGAGTTTTCCATACTTCTTCCAGAAACTACAAAGGAGCAGACAGCCATTATAGCTGAAAGATTGAGAAGTTTTGTGGAATGGGTAAGGTTTCCAAAAGAAGAGACCCAGCCAGAAGGAAAGATTACCATATCCGTTGGAGTTGCTGGTTATCCCGAGGATGGAACTACTGCAGAGGAGGTCCTCAATGCTGCTGATAAAGCCCTCTACAGGGCAAAGGCAGAAGGAAGAAATAGAATTAAGGTGGCTGAATGAAGACAAGAAGAAGGCAATGTCCTTATATGCTCCAGTGGGTTATTAAGACCTGCTGCGCATCCTTGCATTGGAACTGCAAGGATTACATACCAAGTGCCTTTCAGATTGAGAGCTACTGTCTTAAAGAGTTTGAGAAATGCCCTTTCTATAAACATGCTGAGGAGATTAAGAGAAAAAAATCCATGCTACAGGGAAAAGATGATATCTAATCCATTCTTGGCCTGTAGCTAATTAAGGAGAAGGACTTGAAAGATTATATTGAATCAGAAGGGCTGAAAGAGAGACTCCTCTGGCTCATAAGGCTGAGATGGTTTGCTGTTGCCCTTGTCTTATTGAGTGCCTATCCTTTAAACAAACTCGGCCTGTTCAGATTTTCCCTGCTCCCTCCTTTTTTGATATCCGGCATTGTGTCTCTATATAATCTCGTTTTTTATGTGAAGCTTAAATATGGAAAGGTCTCCCTTACCAATGCAATCCTTCAGCTCTTTTTTGACCAATTGAGTCTTGGTGCAGGAGTCTATTTTTCAGGTGGATGTGATAGTCCTTTTATCTATTTCTTTATATTCCATGTGGTTATCAGCAGTTTTATTATTCCAGGTCTGTGGCCTTATATATATGCCACTACAGGCATAGGCATTCCAGGCCTTGTTATGTTTCTCAAACACATAGGAATGCTTCCCCATTTTGGCATCCTCGTTAATGGGCCAGTATTGTTTTCAGATATTAAGACAATGGCTGTATATGGTTTTGCCTTTCTTGCAACTATGTATTTAACAGCATATTTTGCGAATTATTTAAGCATCAAGGTTCTTAAAGATAGGCTCATGTTGAGGGAGCTGAATCTAAAGCTTTCCTCTCTTCTTGATAGCTCAAGGATTGCCCATAGCACCCTTGAGCTTGAGGAACTCCTTACAAAATCTCTTAAGATTATCCTCAATACAACAAATCTTAAGGCAGGTCTTATACTCCTTACAGAAGAGATTCCCACCAGCAAATGTTATGATTTTTTTAATTGCAATGCCTATAACTGTCCTGCCTACAAAGCTGAAATTAATTGCTGGCAACTTGAGGGCATCCTGTGCCACGGAGACAGATGGAACTGTCCTTTTGATCTTAATTCCATAGATTGCTGGAAGATGAATAGCCTACACACCCATCATCTCCCAATCAAAACAGAAAGGGATAAACTCCATGCCTGCAGTAATTGTCTTTATTTTCTTACTTCTGTGCTTCAACCAAAACTCTCAACAGGCTTTAAAAATGGTGATATCCTTAAGGAACGAATTGTGATTGATGGAGAGTCTATAAGAAAGGCCCTCGAATTTGGAAGGGTCATTGTGGACTACTCGCGAGAGAGCCTCTTTGAACTACCTGTAGAGCCTGCCACCATCCTTGTTATCCCCCTCCTCTTTCAGAAAGAGATTATGGGAGTGTTTTATCTTGCCTCTGATCAAGAGCTGAGTTACAGTGCCGAAAACATAGA
>DAISHO010000183.1:0-4497 GCA_036822495.1 Thermodesulfovibrionales bacterium | reverse complement strand
TACGAGACGTCCTATCGCCTCTGACTGACTGGCAGCGCAACCTCCTGCCTTACCCATATGGGTGAATACCTCAAATAGAGAGCCCTTTTCATCCTCATTAATTGTTACATAAAGATTTCCACAACCAGTCTCCATCCTTAATGTTGCTCCTCTCACGAGCTCTGGTCTTTTTCTCGGGATAATCCTATTAATCGCTGCATTAGTGGGACCAGTAACAGTTATGGATTTTTCTTCTTTAACCTTTGTTATTACCTGACTTTCCCTTGAACCATCTCTATAAACTGTAACACCTTTAGCTCCGAGTTCATAGGCAAGGAAATAGACCTTCCTGACATCATCAGGAGTTGCGGAATGAGGGAAATTCACAGTCTTTGAAACTGCGTTATCAACATATCTCTGGAACGCAGCCTGCATCCTGATGTGGTCTTCAGGAGATATATCATGGGCTGTAAGATATATACGACGAACCTCTTCAGGTATCTCTTTAAAGTGCTGTATGCTTCCTGTTTCAGCTATAGCCTCCATTAGCTCCTTGGACCAGAATCCCCTTTCCCGGGCCTCTGTTTCAAAATAAGGATTAACCTCTACCAGGCGGGTACCATCAAGGACATTCCTTACAAAGGATACAGCAAAAAGGGGTTCTATTCCGGGTGAACAACCTGCAATTATCGATAGACTACCTGTTGGTGCAATGGTTGTAAGGGTTGCATTTCTCAATCTAATCTTTCCGTCATATATGCTTTTCTCATAGTTTGGGAATACACCCCTTTGCTCTGCGAGCTCAGCACTCGAGGCCCGTGCTTCTTTCTGTATAAATTCCATTATCTTTTCTGCAAGCTCAAAGGCCTCTTTTGAGTTATAAGGTATCCGTAACTGTATAAGCATATCTGCCCATCCCATAACGCCAAGTCCTATTTTTCTATTTGCCTTGGTATTCTTTTCTATCTGGGGAAGGGGATATTTATTTACATCTATAACATTATCAAGAAAATGCACTGATTTCCATATAACATCTCTGAGTAATTCCCAGTTTACCTCCATATGTTTTGCAGACCTTTTTACCATTTTCGCAAGATTTATTGAACCAAGATTGCATGACTCATAGGGGAGAAGGGGCTGTTCCCCGCATGGATTTGTTGACTCAATAACTCCAACATGAGGTGTAGGATTTGCCCTATTTATCCTATCAATAAACACTATTCCAGGTTCACCATTGAGCCAGGCGTGATGGACTATGGTGTCAAAGACCTCCCTGGCCCTTAGTCTTTTTACAACTCTACCCGTCCTCGGATTTATCAGTTCATATTCTCTATCTTCAATGACAGCCTTCATAAAATCTTCTGTAATTGCCACTGAGATATTAAAATTAGAAAACCTTCCCTCTTTGTCCTTGCAGGTTATGAACTCAAGTATATCAGGATGGTCAATCCTCAGGATACCCATATTTGCACCTCTGCGGGTGCCTCCCTGTTTAACAGCCTCAGTTGCTGTATCAAAGACAGACATAAAGCTCACAGGACCAGAAGATATACCCTTTGTGGAACCTACAACATCTCCCTTTGGTCTTAATCTTGAAAAACTGAAACCAGTGCCCCCGCCTGTTTTATGAATAATTGCAGCTGCCTTTACAGCCTCAAATATACTCTCCATGGAATCCTCAACAGGGATAACAAAGCAGGCACTCAGCTGACCCAATGGCTTACCTGCGTTCATGAGGGTTGGAGAGTTAGGAAGAAAATAAAGGGAGCTCATAAGGGAATAAAATTCATATGCTGTTTTTTCTACCTCATCAGCAGATTTTCCGTAAAGCAGGTCAGCAGAGGCAACATGCCTTGCGACCCTTTCAAAGAGTTGCACGGGTGTTTCAACTATCTCTCCCTCTTCATTCTTTGTAAGATATCTCTTTTCAAGAACCTTTAAGGCATTTGGAGATAATATTATTGAATTATTATCCCTATCTTTACTGACATGGTTAAGCTGTGATGAATGCAGGCTGTTCATAAAAAAATCCTCCCGTTTTATTTTTGTTTTTTATACCATAAAACAGGCGTACTGTCAAATAAATTTTTTAAATAAAATCCTATATATTGAGTTATAATAAGAAAAGATGTTCAATATATAGTGGTGCGGGGATAATGGTCGACCTGTATTTTATCCTTGGCAGGTGTGATGTCAGTATAGATGTAGTATGATATATACTGAAACAGAGGTCAGAGGTGGGACTTCTGATTTCTATTTCCATAGAATGGCAGGTTAAATTATGATTCTAATCGCTGGTGGTGCTGGTTACATAGGATCTCACACAAACAAGCTCCTTAACCAGAAGGGCTACAGTACAGTGGTATTTGATAACCTTATTTATGGTCACAGGGAGTTTGTTAAGTGGGGTGAGTTTTTCTTTGGAGACCTTTCAGACAGGGAGGTCATAAGGGAGTGTTTTAAGAGATATCCCATAAAGGCAGTGATGCATTTCTCAGCCTTTGCCTATGTAGGTGAGTCAGTGGAGAATCCTTCTAAGTATTATTTCAATAATGTTGTAAATACCCTGAATCTCCTTGAGGTCATGAAGGAGATGGGAGTAAAGCATTTTATTTTTTCTTCTACCTGCGCTGTTTATGGTATCCCTGAAAAACTTCCCATAACTGAAGATCACCAGAAAAATCCTATTAATCCTTATGGTAGAACCAAGTTCATGATTGAAGAGATCCTGAAGGACTATGAAAGGGCCTATGGAATAAAATATATAAATCTCAGATATTTCAATGCAGCGGGTGCAGATCCCTATGGAGAAATTGGTGAGTGGCACGATCCTGAGACACATCTAATTCCACTAACTATATACACAGCCCTTGGCCTGAGGGATAGTATAAGGATATTCGGTACAGATTATCCAACAAAGGATGGCACATGTATAAGGGACTATATCCATGTTATGGACCTTGCTGATGCCCATATAAAGGCCCTGGAATATCTCAAAAGGGAAAGTAGAAGCGACTCCTTCAATCTCGGAAATGGAGAAGGCTATTCAGTAAGAGAGGTAATAAAGGCGGTAAAAGAAGTGAGCGGAAGAGATTTCAGGGTTATAGAGACAGGCAGGCGTGAGGGTGACCCACCAGTTCTTATAAGTGATAGCAGAAAGGCCGAGGCCCTTCTCGGATGGAGGCCTCGTTATAAAGATATTAAGGTTATTGTTGAAACAGCCTGGAAATGGCATAGTTCGAAAACCAGGAATATAAGGTCTTAATAGACAATTCTCAATTTTGATTGAAGATTCCCTGTGGCTTGCTACACAGAGCTCAGATATCAGAAATCTGATTTCTGTTTTAGTAAACCGAGGGGAATGCGCTCCTATCCATTTAATTCCCATAACTTCACATATTTCTGAAAGGTGGAATAGGACGCACCCATTGCAGCAATGAGGCCATGACTGCCGTCAAGAAAACCTCTTTTAACAATAAAAGTCTCTATGAATTTCCACATTGTTCTCAAAGGTATCATTACAGGATGAACCCTTTTGCCTCTTTTGAAAAGTTCAAGGGCAGCTGAAGATGAGTAAGAATTCTGCCGTGAAATGTATTGTGAGAAAGAATTGTAAGTAAAATGCAAAAGCGGTGCATCAATGTCGCCGACTTTTCCTGTCTTTATTATTACCCTATCATGAGGGTTAATGCCACCGTAATAGGCTGAATCCTTCCTGAAGAGCCTGAGGACATGATCGGGATACCAGCCACCATGTCTCATCCACCTGCCAAGAAAGAAATTCTTCCTCGGAAATCTATAACCATCGAACTCAGGTTTTTCTAATACCTTAAGAATATCTTTTCGAAGCTCAGGTGTCACCCTTTCGTCTGCATCGATATTAAGAACCCATTGATTTGTAGCCTTTTGCATTGCCAGTGCCTTCTGTTCATTCATGCCTGGCCATGGATTGAAAAAGACATAATCTGTATATTCTTTGCATATGTCTACAGTTCTGTCAGTACTTCCTGAGTCCACAACTATGATCTCATCTGCCCATTTTATGCTTTCAAGGCAGTCTCTTATATTTTTTTCTTCGTTGAGGGTAATTATGGTAACACTTAATCGCTCTGTCAAGTTCAGGCCTCAATAGTGAGATTTTTGGTATTATAACATGAGATATGAATCTACGCCTGCTCCATCTTAATACTGTTGACTCTACCAATACCTACCTCGATAGGCTGGCGAAGGAGGGGTATCCTCACGGCACAGTTGTCATAGCTGATACCCAGACAGCAGGCAGGGGGAGATTCAGGAGGGTGTGGTTTTCACCACCAGGAAAGAATATCTATATGAGCATTCTAATAAGGCCTTCTGGCTTCAATGGCGAAAGTAAAACTGGGGTCAGAGATCAGAAATCAGAATTTAAAGAAATTCCTCAGTCTCAGACATCCGATGTCCGACCTCTGACTTCTGTTTCAGTGACGAAAGCAGGCAAGATTGGCCTTTCAGATTATGGGATTCTTCCCATGCTTACAG
>DAISHO010000182.1:0-4506 GCA_036822495.1 Thermodesulfovibrionales bacterium | reverse complement strand
CCGTTCAGGAAGACAGGGAGACCCGGGTTCATCAAGATTCTATCTATCCCTCGAAGATGACCTGATGAGGATATTTGCCTCTGACAGAATCTCGGGCCTCATGAGTAGGCTTGGCATGGAAGAGACAGTGCCTATTGAAAACAGGCTTGTAACAAAGGCTATAGAGAATGCCCAGAAGAAGGTAGAGGCACACAACTTTGAGATAAGAAAACACCTCCTTGAGTATGATGATGTCCTTAATAAACAGAGGACAGAGATATACAGGTTTAGAAGGGATATCCTTGAAAGTAATAGTGTGAAAGAGGATATCTTAGAGATGATAGAGGATACCCTGAATGAGCTCTTTGATCTCTACTGTCCTTCAGAAAGTCATCCCGAAGAATGGGATATGAAAGGTCTGAGAGATGCTCTTTACAGCATCTTTTCCTTCAATGAGGAGATAACTCCAGGTGAAACCCTGAAAGAAGATTTACTCAATAGGATTATCAAGCTATATGAGAAGAAGGAAGAAGAGGTAGGTTCAGAATTCATGAGATACCTTGAAAAGGTATTTCTTCTTAATGTGGTAGATAGTCAGTGGAAAGACCATCTCCTTGCAATGGACCATCTTAAGGAAGGGATAGGTCTCAGGGGATATGGTCAGAGAGACCCTCTTGTGGAATACAAGAAAGAGGCATTCCAGATGTTTGGAGAACTTCAAGAAAGGATAAATAGAGAGACCCTGACCAGATTATTCAAGATTCAGATAAAGAAAGAGGAAGAAAGGGTGCAGACACCGTCCCCTCTCAGGCAGGTTCCTGTTTTTGCCTCTGAAAGATTGAGTTATAATAAAAATGATGGAGGGCCTCGTGAACCTGTTTATGTTAAAAAGATTGGAAGAAATGATCCATGCCCCTGCGGTAGCGGAAAGAAATACAAGAAATGCTGTGGGGTGAATGCCTAAAATAATATTAATAGGTAAAAATTCTTCAAAAGACGAATACTGGCAGTCTTTGAGAGAATTAAATCGTGAAGTCCTTAGGTTCACAGGCCTCAAAGGTGCTCTAAAGATACTTGATTCATCGCCTGACAGACCCGAACTCATAGTAATTGATAAAGAAGAGATAAAAGATCCATTCTTAAAGAGATTCAACTCAAGCACAAAGGATATACCAAGAATCATATTGTATGAAAACGCCCAGAGGGGGTTCCTTCAATGGTTAAGGTATCCCTTTACCTATCCTCTCTCAAGTCCGAGGCCAGAGACTGTAAACCTCGTGGCAAAGAACCTCATATATGCCAAAAATCTCCACATAGAAAATGAGAGCTTAAAAAAGGAAAACAAAACTACAAAGGAGATCCTGATCTTCTTTGAAGAGATAAGCAAGATCCTTACCTCCTCACTTGAGCTTGATGAGATACTTAAGGCCATCATGAAAAAGGTAAAGGATATAATACATGCTGATGCATGGTCTGTGCTCCTCCTTGATGAGGAGAGCAATGAACTTGTGTTTAAGAATGTTGAAGGCAAAAAGAAAAAGAATATCCATCAGTTAAGGGTAAAACTTGGTGAGGGAATAGCAGGATGGGTTGCAAAAGAGGGCATACCTGTAATAGTGCCTGATGTATCAAAGGATAATAGATTTTCCTGCAGGATTGATAAGGTAATACACTTCAAGATCCGCTCTCTCCTCTCAGTCCCTATAATCAGTAAAGGAAAGACTATAGGTGTAATAGAGGTTGTCAGAAAAGATAGAGAAAGGCCCTTCACAAAGGATGACCTCGATTTTATGCTCAAGCTTGTTGACCTTGCTGCCCTCGCTATAGAAAGGGCAACCCTCTACCAGAAGATGGCTGAGCTTGTCATTACAGATGACCTTACAAAATTATTCAATACCCGCTATCTTCACAGAACCCTTGATACAGAAATATATAGGTGTGATAGATATAAAACCTCTCTATCCCTAATCTTCATGGATGTAGACCATTTTAAAACAATCAATGATACCTACGGGCATCTCGTGGGAAGTAAACTTCTTGTGGAGATAGCCCAGCTTCTGCTCAGACATCTTCGTGCAGCTGATATTGTAGCAAGGTATGGTGGTGATGAATATGTTATAGTACTTCCCCAGACGCCCCCTGAGTCTGCTTCGAGGATAGCAGAAAGATTACGGAAGAATATAGAGCAGAATATATTTTTGAGAAAGGATGGTTATTTTATAAAGGTCACAGCCAGTTTTGGAGTAGCATCCTATCCAGAGAGTGCAAAAACCAAAGAAGACCTCCTCAGACTTGCTGATGAGGCTATGTATAGGATAAAAAATACTACCAGAAACGGGGTCTTCACAATAATCTAATGGCCCTTTTTAATTATGCCACAAAAGAGATTATCCTTAAGATCGTGTATTATGGCCCGGGTTTAAGCGGTAAGACCACAAATCTTGAGGTCCTTCATAAAACCTTCTCTCCGGGTTCAGTAGGTAAGCTTATATCCCTCTCTACAGAGTCTGATAGAACCCTTTTCTTTGATTTCCTTCCTGTAGAACTCGGAAAGATAAAAGACTTTACATTGCGATTCCAGCTTTACACAGTTCCTGGTCAGGTCAGATATAACTCCACAAGAAAACTTGTCCTGAAAGGAGCTGATGCGGTGGTCTTTGTAGCAGATTCTCAGAGGACAATGAAGGAGCAGAATATAGAGAGTTTTGAAAATATGAGAACAAATCTCATTGAAAACAATATTGATCCTGATAGTATACCCATTGTTCTTCAGTATAATAAAAGGGATCTGGAGGATATCCTATCTGTGCAGGAGCTTAACACCATCCTCAATAGCAGGTGGTATCCTTACATAGAGGCTATTGCAATAAATGGCATGGGTGTAAAGGAGACCTTTGAAGCAATTATAAGGCTTCTCCTTAAAAATATCACCCAGAAATACAGCATTGAGGTTGAAGATAAAAAAGATAGAGAAGCCCCATCCACATTAGTTAAAGAAATGGGAAATGAAGGAGAAGTTTATCAAAGGACCCCAGATGTAGATTTCAAACAGCAGCTCCAGATGCTTTCAAATAGATTGGAAGACATATATAATGAAGTCAAACAGTTAAATAATAAAATTGAAAGGATAGAAAGACTCATTACAGAAAGACAAGAAAAGAAAGAAGAGCCTTTTATAGAGAACCTTGAAAAACAGATAACACAAATACAGAAAACCCTTATGGACATGGGCAAGTCTCAAAGAGAGATGCTGATTCAGCTGAAGACTGTATACGATATTCTCGGGAAGGCAAGGCTTGAAAAGAAGGGGATATTCTTTTAAGAATCAATAAAAGGCCTTCATCTTCAGATAAAGCTCCTCAAGTTCCTTCTCGGGGTCAGAATCCCATACTATTCCGCAACCTGCATAATAGGACAGATTACAGGATTTTCCTATTGCAGTCCTTATTAAAACAGAAAGGGAAAAATCACCATTTTTGTTTATCACTCCTGCACAACCACAATAATAACTCCTCGGATGTCCTTCGAGAATGTTTATAATCTCCACTGCCTTTCTCTTTGGTGCACCAGTTACAGAGGCAGGAGGAAAGGTTGAACAAATAATATCTATAAAATTACTCTCCGTCAGGGCCTCTACTGTTGAATGCATCTGAAAAAGGGTCTCATATTCTGTAATCCGAAACAATTCTGTTACCCTCACACTTCCATCTCTGGCAACCTTTCCGAGGTCATTCCTCATCATGTCTGTAATCATAAGATTTTCTGCCCTGTCCTTTTCGCTTTTCATAAGGGCATCTTTTGTCCTCGATGTTCCCTTAATGGGTTTACTTTTTATAATATTGCCCCTCTTTTCAAGAAATAGTTCCATAGAACCTGAGATGATAAAAAAATCTTCACATTTAAAGTAAAATGAATAAGGCACGGGCTGTCTGAGATAAAAATCCAAAAAAAGGGAGACGGGATCTCCATGAAATTCAAAATCAAATCTATTTGTAAGATTCACCTGGTAGATAGTGCCATCAGCTATAAGCTCCTTTATCCTCTTTACATTATTTATAAATTCACTATCACTCATGGAGGGGCCAAGAAGTTTCAACTTATATGGGTTAGCCCTTAAAGATCTTTCTGAAAATCCCTCAATCTCAGCAGCAATAATAAAAGGAAAATTTGATCTCCTAATCTCCAGACCAAGGAGATCTCCTGTAATGTCATAGGATACAGCCACAAAGTAAGCCTTTTCTTTTGAAATAAATGAGGCGAGTTTTTTAAGGTCATAGAAAAAACCTGTTTCACCTATCTTCAGTTCATAAAAAACATCTCTTCCATCAGGCCCAGTCGCACCATGAACAAAACCAGACCATTCTTTATTTAATATAAGTTCCATCTTTAAAGAATTTTTTTCTTTGGCCTAAATTCTCTTTGAAGCATTGTGTCACATCTGTCCAAGATAAGTCTTAAAAGGGCATGAGGCCGAAAAAGCACAAAAGGCGACTCCTTAATGTAACTTGTTAAATAACCTCTCATGAC
>DAISHO010000181.1:0-4515 GCA_036822495.1 Thermodesulfovibrionales bacterium | reverse complement strand
GCATCATCTCTGGTGCAACGCTAACGAGGGTATAGCCTTATCAGGTGGTGAGGTCCATGATATAACCCGGTGGAGATATCTTGGAGCAAGAATAATTAAGAGAGATTTTAAGGAGTTCATTGGAGAAAGTCTCCACAGTGTTGAGCTCGAAGGTAATCCAGTATTGATAAACCGAAAGATTCATGTGCTTGCAGGAAGAAATTTTATAGATTTGATTATTGACATAAAGAATGCGTCTACAAGATTCATTGCCATTGACTATGCCTATGGAGATGAACCCTGGATTGGAGACTTTGGAACGAGCAGAGGAGATGTAGGCTGGTATCCTGATGGGTTAGTCACAAAGGAGACATACATAGATCCGTGGAAGTATAACATTGCTGGTTTCTGGGATGCAGGGAATCCAGAGATTAATGAGAGGGGAGATTTTACAGGTCTTGCAAATTATATTCAGTGGATCGGAAAACCGCCAACCATGGTATATTTTTCAAATGATTTTTATTCAGTTAATCCCGCCAGGCCACTGGCTGATGAGAAACAGAGACTCTTAAATCTTGTATGGAAGGGCATAATACTTGCCCCTCAAGAGGTGGAGAGGATTCAGCTCAGGATCGGGTATTCAACCTCTCCTGTTTATGAGTTTGGAAGCCTTATAAGGATCGCGCAATGAGGGGAAAATGGATAATCCTTTTACTGCTCCTTTTAATCCCAGCCTGCTCGAGGCCTGTTGCTGAGGTGAATGGAAAACCTATATCTAAAAAGGCCTATCTCAGAGAGTTAAAAGAGAGAAAACTTGCCATAGGTAATCAGGTCGATGAATTGACTATAAAGAATATAGTTATAGATTCCCTCATTGAAGAATCCCTGATCCTTGAAGAGGCAAAGGCTAAAAATATCAAGGCAACTCAAGAAGAGGTTCAGAACAGGTTAAGGGCATTAAGGCAGTCCTTCAAGACAGAAGAGGATTTCAAAAAATATCTGAGGGATCTCGGATACAACGAGAATGAGTTGAAGAGAAGGCTTGAGGAGAAGATTGTCATTGATAAGTTTATTGTCTCCATGGCTGATATATTCAGTGTAACCCTTGATGAGGTGAAGAGGGAATATGAATTAAACAGACCTTTGCTTGAGCCCGAGATGGTTAAAGTCTCGATGATTGAGGTTACAGAAAAAGGACTTGCTGAAGATATTTATGAAAAGATTAAAAAAAATTCTTTCGAAGAAGTAGTGAAGGGGCTCAGGAGAGATGAAAAAAGTAGAGAGAATGTGATTATTACAGAACCCCAATGGGTCAGGCTTTCGGTATTTTCTCCTGAACTTCAGGACCTTCTAAGGAAGTCAAGAAGGGGCCTTGTGGGTCCTTATGAAAGGCGTTCAAGCTGGTATATAATAAAAATCTATGATAAAAAACCCCCAAGATTCAAGCCCTTTGATGAAGCAAAAACAGAGATAATGTTTGCCCTTCTACATAAAAAAAGACTTTCAGCCCTTCAGGACTGGCTTCATAAGAAAAAAGAGAATTCAAAGGTCGTGATTTATGCTGAAAGATTGTAGGTCTTCGTGATTAAAGATGTCCCATCTCCTTATCCTCCTTTTCATAATAAGTCTCTATGCCCTTTCCCTTTCAGATGACAGGAAGGGATACAGGTTTTTTTTAATTGCCCTCTTTTTACACCTCCTCTATCTTCTCTACAGGACATTTCATTTGGGCCATCTTCCCATTACAGACAAATTTGGTATCCTTCTTTCAGCAGGTCTTCTAACAGGACTTTATCAGTTATATCTAAAAAGGAGATGGATAAAAGAGGCTGGCTATCTTTACCTCCTGCCAGTCCTTTTTGTCTTCCTTGCCCTCTTTCAGGAGAGGATAGATACTATAAGTTCGAGTATGAATTCATCGTGGTTTTACCTCCACGCAGGGCTTCTGGTTATTGCCCTTTCTCTTCTTACAACAGGTTCTGTTATCGGTCTGCTTTATCTTAAAAAAGGTGAGCATACCTTTGAGCTTCTTCAGTACAGGATTACCCTTGCTGGATGGCTTTTCTTTTCCCTTTCTATCATAGCAGGCAGTATATGGTTCTTCCTTGCTCAAGGTGCTTACTGGCTCTGGACTGCAAAGGAGTTATGGCTTACCATAACATGGTTTTACTATAGTCTTTATCTCCACGGAAGGTATGTGAATTTTTTAAAAGGAGCGAGGGCTGCTGAGATGGGTGTTGCTGGTGTCTTTGTTTTATTCTTTTCTTACCTTGGTGTTACACCTATACTCGGCAGTCCCTGGACACAGTTCTGATGCTCAGGTTATTGAAATCTATAAAGACAGCCCTTGTTATCCTTGCCTTATCAATCACTATATTTGTTACTGGTTCAATCTATATCCCGAGGAATCTCAGGTTCTTTTCTGATATAAATGACATACCTTTATTTAGATGGCTCTCTCTGAATTCCAGCTCTCTTGGAAAGACCTTCTGGATTTATCTTGCTATTTTCCTTATGGCATTGCTTTCATTGAACATGATAATCTGTCTTATTGACGACATATTAAAAAGGCTCGCACCTGGCACTATTGTCCAGAGACTCTCTCCCCATTTAATTCATATCAGTGTCCTTATTGTACTTTTTGGACATCTCATGAGTGGATTGATGGGTTTTAAAAAGGATATCCCGGTAAAAGCGGGAGAAGAGTTTGCCATTGAGTCCCTGAGAATCAGGATAGATTCTGTTGAGTTTGTAGAGGTAAAGGGAGAGGACCAGCCGAGGTGGAGGATAGGTTTATCTATTTTCGACAGGGATAAGATAAAAAAGGCAGTTGCTGAACCAGCAAGGCCTGTGTTTTACAGATATGGTATTTATGCAAAGTCAGCTGAGCCTGATGGAAGGGTCGTTATTGGTCTTGTGGATGACCCCGGTGCCTTCTGGGAGGTGGTGGGTGCTGTGGTTTTTGTTTCTGGTGCAGCAGGTCTCTTTAGCACGAGGTTCAGAAAAGATATGCGAGAGAGAAATTTATAATGTTTCACTACTTCCAAAACAGATTAAAAGGGGCTTTTAAAATAGGCTTACGGCCTTAAATAGGCTTAAGGCTACAGGCGTTAGGCTGAAGGAAAATAAATTAAATACCTTTAAAAAACTTCAGCCTTATGCCCATTCAAAAATTTATTTTGAACAGGGTATGTAATGTTATAATAAATAACCTGAAAGGAGAAAGACATGGCAAAGAACATAATAATGGGAGCTATCCTTGGCCTTGTGGTTGGCACCCTCTTTTCTATCCTTTATTTTGGTGAGATGCAGCTCACAACACCCATGGCATACATCCATGAGGCCTCTGGTGCACTCCTTGGTCTTCTCATTGGCTGGATTGTAGGTCTATCAAAGAAGGTAAGGAATAGATGAGAAGGGGTCTCATAATCATAGCCATTGGGGTCTTTTTCCTTCTTCTCATACTCTTTTCCCTCTCAGGTGGTCTTCCTGAGAGATTTGAGGCCCCTGATTTCAGCCTGAGGGATATCTTTAATAACCAGGAGATCAGACTCTCTGACTACAGGGGCAGGCCTGTTGTCCTCTATTTCTTTGCAAGCTGGTGAAAGAGGTGCAATGAAGAGATACCCCTCGTGAAGGGACTCGAGAGAGAATATAGCCAACAGAACCTCAAGGTTATCTGGATTGGTTTTCAGGACAGGGAAGACAAGATAAAGGAATTCATGGAGAGGCATGGTGTCTCTTCTGTTGCCTACGACAGGGGTGATATGGTTGCAGAAAAATATGGCATAAAGTACGGTGCTGGTCTCGTATTCATAAATAGAAAAGGCATAGTTGTGAAAAGAGTTCCAAAGGGCTTTTCAGAAAAGGAGATGAGGGTTGCCCTCGATATTGCCCTTAAGGATGAGGTGGCGAAGTAACAGTTGAGGAATTAAGATGAAAGGAAAGAGGATACTATTCATCACACCCCCCTATCATGCTGGCGTTGTGGAAGTGGCTGGTAGTTGGGTTCCTTTATATTTAGTTTATCTTGCTGGTTCAGTGAGAGAGGCTGGAGCTGAGGCCTTTATATATGATGCTATGACAAAGCAGGTTGGCTATGACGAGATAGGGAAAAGGATAGAGGAGCTTAAACCTGATTATGTTGCTGTCTCTGCCATTACCTGTACATCTGTGGATGCTACAAAGGTCCTTGAACTTGCAAAGTCTATAGATCCATCAATAAAGACCATCATGGGTGGAATCCATCCAACATTTATGTATGAGGAGCTCTTCTCCCTTTCAAACAGTATTGATTTTATTGTAAGAGGTGAGGGAGAGGAGACCCTTGTGGAGTTACTTAAGGCATTGTCTGAAAAAGGAGACCTTTCAAAGGTTAATGGTATCGTGTACAGGATGGATGGCATGATAATAAAGGCTCCTTCAAGACCTTTCTTATATAATCTTGATAACCTTCCAATGGCATGGGAGCTTCTTGACTGGGATGACTACAGATATTACATAATCCCTGGTTCAAGGCTTGGTGCAATAAGCACA
>DAISHO010000180.1:0-4541 GCA_036822495.1 Thermodesulfovibrionales bacterium | reverse complement strand
GCCATATCAGGGCCTGAAAGCTTTGAGGGTTCAGGTCTTATCTGGATGACTCACGAGGCTCCACCAGGTAGATATAAAATCAGGTTTAATAATCTGGCTGGCTATGTTAAACCTCCTGACAGGAGCTTCCAGATAGAGACAGGTAAAGAAGCAGTGATAGAAGGCCTTTATCTTACCAGAAATCTTTCTACTCATATAATTGCAGGAACTGGCAGTGGATTGACTCCGGATGTATCTCTTTTGAGGATTAATGGAGAGGTTGTTGGAAGCTTTTCTCCACCTGAAGGTGATATAAAGGTTGCAGGAGGAGACATTGATGGAGATGGATACGATGAGATTATTGTAACAGGCTCAAGAAGTATATATGTTTATTCTCCTCAGGGAAATCTTATATCGCACCTTAATATCCCGGAGGCCTCTCTAATAATGAAAGTACTCTTCTATGACCTTGACAGGGATGGCAGGAAAGAGATGATTGCAGGTTATACCACAGGTTCAGAGGGAAGAATAGTTACTCTTACAGGCTCTTATGGTAGAAAAACCCTTTATAGTGGAAAAACAGAAGCCTCCTTCTCTTTTTCTATTGGCGATTATAATGGAGATGGAATGCCAGAGCTTATTGTTACTGAAAGAAGGGGTTTGAGGATATTCCATATAAGGGATGCATCAGGCCATACCATAGGTATTAATGAGGATAAGCCCTTATCTTCCTTATATGATAGGACAATACTTGCATCAGGTGACCTTAATGGTGATGGTATTGATGAGCTTGTAGTATTAGATGGTTCAAAGGTAAGGCTCTTTAATAGTGATTTTGAGGAATATCTCTCCCTTGAGCCCTTTAGTGATACAGGGCTTGCCGTGTTATCCATTGATATAGGAGATATTGATGGAGACGGCAAGGCTGAGATTGTGGTCTCTGCTGGTGATGAGAGAGGTTCATTCATAAGGATATTCAGGCCTGAGGGTTTAGTAACTACTATTAAAGGGCCCTATAATGGTCCAATTAATATAGGTCTTGGAAGGTTCAAGGAAAACCCATGAGATTAATGCTATTAATAATTACCCTGTTTTTTGTCATAACCTTTGCGTCAAGGACTTTTTCTCTTGACCCCCCTCATGATGTGACAAACACAGTTGATTGTATGGATTGTCATACACCTCACAGGGCGCCTGGTCCAGGGATGACAAGTTACGATACCAATGAGAATCTATGTTTGAGCTGTCATGTGAGTGGTGGTTTAGCAAATAATAAGCCATTCCAGAGTTCCATGCAGGCTGTACCGAGAATTTCAGGTACCTCTCATAAATGGACAGGCTCGATGCCTGCGAGCTCTTCACCTTCAAATCCCTACGGTCTCAGGGCATCTCAGGATCTGTCTCATGATGCCCTAAAACAAAGGTTAAGTCTTTTCAATAATGTAGTAACATGTTCTGTCTGCCATGACCAGCATAGTCAGGTTCATCCACCCTGGGACCCTTCTGCACCTTCTTATGGAGGTTCTGGTACAGGTTCTGGAAGGCATTTTCAGAGATTACCTAATGACATAAACCAATTATGTGAGGACTGTCATTTTTACAGGGTCTCAACACATACGAGAGTTGAGGGAGATGACCCCTTCTATCCACCTGATGGTGTGAATCTCTTCAGCCATCCTGCAGGTCAGGGTCTTAATGAGAATTCTAAAAACTATGACAGGACAGCACCCCTTGACTCAAATGGGCTTCCTCAATCTGGAACAAGGTATGCAGGTGATGCTGATGGAAATCCAACAAATAACCTTGTTTCCGACAGCTCAGGGAAAGTGAGATGCCTAACATGTCACAGAATTCATTACAGTGATTCTAATAGCCTCACTGTAGATGGCCCATGAGGTGAAAACATGAAGAGGATTATTTTTATATTTCTTATTATCTTAATTAGTTCTACAGGGCTTTTTGCCTCTGACGGAAAACCACCTGTAGTGAGTATTATAAACCCGGGCCCGGGCACAAAGGCAAACCCTGTGGTTGTGAGTCTTAGTAGTACAAATGAGCTTAAGGTCCAGGTTCAGATATGGGATGATAATACTATAACATCAGCTCAGATTGGTTATTGTGAGGATACAGGTTCAACTGATCCAGAGACCTGTTCATTTACCTTTGTAAATCTGACATTAAATAATAATTATAATTGTGGCACCGGGTGTGGCATATATGAGGCCCTTTTGAGTCTTCCTGAGGGAAGGTCTTATTATCTCTATGCGAGGGCAACTTCTCTTGATGGAACAGGAACCTCAAGGGACAGGAGGAGTCTGGTTACTACAGATAATAATCCAAGATATGTTTACATTAAAACCCTTGTTCCGAAGTCTGGTACAGGAACTCTTCTTGTTAGAGATTTCTCAAGTCAGTTATGCATAGATTGTCACAATGTTATGAGCCATTCAAGCCAGTCAACGAGCACGAAATATGAAAACTGGCAGGTTGTCTGCCTGGAATGTCACACCCCTCATGCAACAAAGAATATCTTTTTAATAAAGGAACAGATTCTTACACCAAATAGCGGACTCAAAGAGGTGAGATTTTATAATAAGACTGGTGATGCTCTTAATAGTTATGTTGAATCATCGGCAGGTACAAACACAAGGGGTGTCTGTCAGGTATGCCATACCCAGACTACAGGCAATGGCGTTGCCAGATGGAGGAATACTGGAAATTCTGACACCACCCATTATCAGTCTCCCTCAACCCAGAGGTGCACAAACTGCCATAGCCATACAAAGGGGTTTGGCGCAGCCTGTGATATATGTCATGGAAATCCCCCTCCTCCGCTCGCTACTCCTCCAACAGGGTCCCTTACTGCTGGAGCCCACCAGTTCCATGTGATCACAAAGGGATATGCCTGTTCTATCTGTCATTACCAGAGTGTTGGGATGGGCACAACCCATAACAATAGGGTGATAAGCATAGGATTCGTTGATATCCTGGGCATTTATACAGGTGGTTCCTATGATGGTCAGACAACAGCAGATTATGAAAGTACCCATGTTTCTACATCTGTATCAAAAATGGGAAACAAGACCTGTTCAAATATCTACTGCCATGGTGGGACAATGTCTCCTGACGGAGGCCTTTATACCTCACCGGTATGGGATGCAGGAACAAATGCCTATTCCTGTGGAAATGTACCAAATGGCGCCTGTCATGGAGCCTCAGTCTCAAATCCACCCACCAGGGGAAGCCACCCAAAACATGTAAACTCCTCAATCACAGGTATGCAGCTTGCCTGTTCAGAATGCCATGTTAATAACAGTCATGTCGATGGCTCTATCCAGTGGGATTTTGACGAGACAAGTGATTCAAGGCTCGTAGGTGCCCTCTACAGGGGTACTCCAAGCGGTTCCCTTTCTCCTGTTCCTTCCTTAAGCTATGGTCAGTGCACAAATCTTTATTGCCACAGTGATGGTAGAAGGGATACAGCCACAAGGATATATAGAAATCCTCAATGGGGTTCTACGGGAACAGGATGCAATTTCTGTCACGGAACTGGCAATTCAGCAGGTGTCCCTGATTATACAAATGGAGGAGCTGGCTCAGCAACAGCAAATAGCCACTATGGCCATGTGACTGATGCATCAGGAACATATCAATCCACAAGGTGCACATGGTGTCATAATACAACAACAATTGATGGAACTACTGTAAATACCCCACCCCATCTAAATCAGACTATAGATGTAGTTATTTCTTCTACTTATGGTGGAACTTATTCTCTTCCCGCAAAGACCTGCTCAAATGTGGCCTGTCATGGAACAGGCACAGAGGCAGTTGCACCCCAATGGGGTGGAGATGCAAAGTGTACAGATTGCCACAGGGCAACAACCCTCGGAGACCTTAGAAAGGTTGTGGGTTCAGGTGGAGATTTTGTAAGACCTTCAAGACATGTCTCCAATGGAACAATCACTGAGATTGTTACGAGTTTTGACTGTATTGTGTGCCATTTGGAGGGTGATGTAACCTCAACCGCCACGGATGTAAAGATAGATAAAAACTACCATCCAATGGAGCCAGTAGCTAACAATATCATTCACTTAAGAAATGTAGACAACTACGCCACAGGCTGGGCATGGCCTAAGGGAGGCGTTGGTGCTACAACAGCAGACCGTAACAACATGGACAGGTTCTGCCTGAGCTGTCATGACTCGGATAGCTCAGCAGATACAACTATTATATTGGAGCCAAACGGGGCTGGCTCAAATACTCAATGGACTGAAACAGGTGTTACTAATTATTATTGCACTGTGACAAATGATGCAGATACGAGCTATATCAGAACAACAACAGCAAACCAGGCTCGTACATATAATCTGGATAATATATCAACATCTGTAACAGGAACAAATATCTCTGTAACTGTCTATGCGGTATGCAAAGGAGAGGCAGCAGGGAATACCATGAAGCTTGCACTTAAATCAGGTGCAACAACATATTATAGCCCAAGTGCCGTGACCTTGACGACCTCCTATCAAACCTATTCATATACATGGACGACAAATCCT
>DAISHO010000179.1:0-4544 GCA_036822495.1 Thermodesulfovibrionales bacterium | reverse complement strand
CTCAAAAGGTAGATACTGGATTGTCCTCAGGCATTCAGGAGAGGTGATAATGAACTGGTTTTATATACCCGGGAATCCCTATGGTGATGCTGATGACACAAGGTCAACCCTTAAGGGATATAGATGGGAGGATATACAGAATTTTGATTTTGTCTTTAAAATAAAGGCAACAAGATAATTGATAATAAGAGAGATAAAGGCAAAGACAATACTTTCTAACTCGCAGGTCTATGACTACAGCCTTAATCCCTACACAGGATGTACCCATGGATGTGTCTATTGTTATGCCCGATTTATGAAGAGATTTACAGGCCATAAAGAAAGATGGGGTGAATTTGTAGATGTAAAGATAAATGCCCCTGAACTTCTTGAAGTAGAGATAAGGAAAAAGAAAAAAGGAAGGGTATGGATAAGTGGCGTTTGCGACCCCTATCAGCCTGTTGAGAGAAGATATAAACTGACAAGGAGATGTCTTGAGATACTTATTGAGAATGAATGGCCTGTTACTATTCAGACAAAATCTCCTCTTGTACTCAGGGATATAGATATTTTAAAAAGGTCAGACAGGGTTGAGGCAGGTTTTACGATTACAACCGCCCAGGAGCGAATTAGAAGGATCTTCGAGCCAGGGGCTCCTTCTATACCAAGCAGGATAGAGGCAGTTGGTAAACTCCACTGTCTTGGGATAAGGACCTTCGTCATGATTGCTCCTCTACTGCCAGGTGCAGAGGATCTTCCGAATCTTTTAAAAGGAAAGGTTGATTATGTGGTAATTGACAGATTGAATTACCATTATGCAGACAGGTTTTATATGAAACATGGCCTTGAGTGGGCGAGGAGCGACAGTTTTTTTGAAGAGAACATAAGTAGATTAAAAAAGGATTTTCATAAAGAGGGAATAGGGTGCGAAGTTGTGTAAATTGGTGGTAAAGTAACAGTTGGGGCGAGCGATGGGGCTCGAACCCACAACCCCTGGAGCCACAGTCCAGTGCTCTGACCAGTTGAGCTACGCTCGCCGTGAATTTATTATAACAAAATTTATGCTACCACAAAGGAGCTAATTCAGGAAATAGGCCATCTGAAGAGGACCTTAAAGTAAACTTCAGCCTATCTTGGCGCGCCCGGAGGGATTCGAACCCCCGACCCACTGCTTAGAAGGCAGTTGCTCTATCCTACTGAGCTACGGGCGCAGTAATTTGGTCGGGGCGAGTGGATTTGAACCACCGACCCCCTGCTCCCAAGGCAGGTGCGCTAACCGGGCTGCGCTACGCCCCGAATTACCTAACGCCATTAGCTACTATCTGGACTCCTTGATTATCTCCTGAGGATTGAGTTTTTCAATATCCTCAGCCATCTTTTCTCTGAATTGCTTGAGCTTCTTTTGAATCTTCTGGTCCTTTAGTCCTAAAATCTCGGCTGCAAGAATTGCTGCATTCTTTGCGCCAGCCTTTCCAATAGCAACGGTTGCAACAGGTACTCCTGCTGGCATCTGTGCCATACTCATAAGGGCATCAATGCCATTCAAGGGAGATGAATTCACAGGCACGCCTATAACAGGTAAAACTGTTTGAGATGCAACCACACCTGGGAGTGCAGCAGCCATTCCTGCTATTGCTATTATCACCTCGGCCCCATCCTTTTCAGCCTCTTTTACGAGCCTGACCACCCTTTCAGGTGTCCTGTGGGCTGAGGCAACCTCAATCCTGTAAGGAATAGAAAATTCCTCAAGGAGTTTCACTGTCTCTTTTGCTACAGTGAGGTCTGATTCACTTCCAGTAAGGATAAGAACCTTCATCTTCTGCTCCTTTAAACTTTCCCTTAAGGATTCTTTCAATACCATTGAGGTCTTTAACAATAGAAAGTTCAGTGAATCTATTTAATTTTGCCAGAGATATCACCTCTTTGTAAAGACCTGCTCCAAGTTCAAGAATGAGGAGGCCACCATTTTTTAAATATTTCGGTGCATCGGTGATAATCCTTCTGTAAAATTTAAGCCCGTCCTTTCCACCATTGAGGGCTTCAAGAGGTTCCCAGTCCCTGACCTCTGGTTCAAGATCATTAATATCATCCGTTTTAATATAGGGAGGATTGGCAGTAATAATGTCGAATTGCATATCTTTTCCTTTAAAAGGTTCGAAGAGATTCCCCTGCAAAAAAATTACATTCTTAATACCATTTAGTTCTGCATTTTCTTTTGCAATACTTATTGCCTTTTCAGAGATATCAACTCCGTAAACAAGAGAGTCTTTTAAAGAACTTCCGATGCTTAAGGCAATAGCTCCTGTACCAGTGCAGAGGTCAAGAATTAAATCAGGCTTGGTGCCTGAAGGGAAGCTGGAAATCTCTTTAATAACCTCTAATACAAGGAGCTCTGTCTCTGGTCGCGGGATCAGAACTCCTCTTTCTGTTTTTATCTTTAGGTCTAAAAAATAAGTATAGCCGAGTATGTACTGTAAGGGTTCTCTTTTTTTTCGCCTTTGAAGGTATTCAGTCAGTTTTTTTAGCTCATCTGGATTGAGTACAGGATTTCTCTTGAAGAGCTCTACTGGATTAATGCCCAGAGCAGAGAGCATCTCCTGAGCCTCTTTTTCAGGAGATGAGATGCCTGCATTTCTGAGTGCCTTAACTGCACCTCTGAACCATTCCTGACTTTTCAACTGTTGCTTTCGCCACCAAAAAGTTATGCTCTGGCATAGTCTATTTCTTTCAGGCTCTCTGCCTGATAGTGGGTAATCAGGCTATCAATAATCTCATCAAGATTTCCGTCAAGGATATCCTGAAGTCTGTAAAGTGTAAGGCCGATCCTGTGGTCTGTAACCCGGTTCTGTGGAAAGTTGTATGTCCTTATCCTTTCAGACCTTTCAGCAGTTCCAACCTGCTGGCGTCTCTCCTTTGCCCTCTCTTCTTCCTGCCTCTGCCTTTCCATGTCAAGAAGCTTTGCCCTCAAGACCTTCATGGCCTTTTCTCTATTCTTTATCTGAGACCTTTCATCCTGACACTGAACCATTATACCTGTTGGTATGTGAACAATCCTTACAGCAGAATAGGCGGTATTAACGCTCTGCCCACCAGGGCCAGAAGAGCAGAATGTATCTATCCTTAAGTCCTTTTCGTCAATCTTTATATCAACCTCTTCTGCCTCAGGCAGGATTGCAACTGTAGCTGTTGATGTATGAATCCTTCCACCTGCCTCTGTAACAGGGATACGCTGAACTCTGTGAACACCACTTTCGTATTTAAGCCTGCTGAAGGCACCTTTACCCTGAATAGTTGCTATGACCTCTTTGATGCCTCCAAGGCCTGTGGAATTCATGTCAATTATCTCAACCTTCCATCTCTTCTGCTCAGCATATTTTGAATACATCCTGAAAAGGTCAGCAGCAAAAAGGGCTGCCTCTTCACCACCTGTGCCTGCCCTGATCTCAAGGATAACATTCTTTTCATCCCTCGGGTCCTTCGGAAGAAGGAGGAGTTTTAGCTCATTTTCGAGAACGGCCTTTCTCTCCTTTAGCTTGTTTAATTCAATCTGAGCGAGTTCTTTAAGCTCACCCTCTTCAACCTTTAATATCTCCTCTGCGCCTTCCATTTCATTGAGAACCTTCTTATATTCCCTTATCTTCTCTATCAAAGGTTGAAGTTCAGCCTGTTCCTTTGAATACCTCTGGTATCTCTGAGGGTCAGATAGTGTAGATGGATCCGCAAGAAGCCTTGTGAGCTCCTCATATTTTTCTTCTATCGTTAATAGTTTCTCAAGCATGGTTATATCCTGTCTGGATTATGAGTGAATGAAAGGGCTTCTTTAAGGGCAACAATTGCGACCTCTATCTGGTTTTCATCAGGTTCTTTTGCTGTTAATCTCTGAAGCGCAAGTCCTGGCATTGCAAAGGTCTTTATAAAGATATTTCCATGGTATCTGGCAGAGAGTTTAAGTGTTTCATAAGAGAACCCTGCAACTGCCGGAATAAGCACAAGCCTTGCCACGAACTTTTCTAAAAGGTTGTAGTCCTTTGGGATAAAACTAAAAAGCAGGATACTTATGATCATTACTATCATCAGAAAACTCGTTCCACACCTCGGATGGCTTGGACTGAATTTCTTAATCTCTTCAGGCACAAGTCTTTTCTCATGCTCGTAGGCATGGATCACCTTATGTTCTGCTCCATGATACTCAAAGATCCTTTTCATATCCTTCCACATACCCACAGCAATTATATAAATTAGAAATATCACTATTCTTATAATACCATCTACCGCATTGAATAGAAACTGACCCTCACCCACGGGTTTTAAAAAGGCTCCGATAGCCTTTGTGAGATAGACTGGTAAAAATAGAAAAAGACCTGTTGCAAATAAAAAGGCAACCACCATGGTAAGGGCTATTGAGGTTTTACTCATAGGTTTTTCTTCCTCACCTCCCACTACAGAGGCAGAAAATTCCAATGCCTTCAGACCAAGCCTTAATGTCTGACAGAGTACAACAAATCCCCTTATAAAGGGGAGTCGCCAGATTGGTTTTGGTTTTTTTAGAGGTTCCTTTTTTGTCT
>DAISHO010000178.1:0-4544 GCA_036822495.1 Thermodesulfovibrionales bacterium | reverse complement strand
AATCTACTGGTCTCTTTTCTATTATAGCCTGTGCAGTCAGTTTACCTGAAGCCATGGCATAATAGATACCTTCAAAGGTAAGAGGCATCACAAGACCTGCTGCATCTCCTGCAAGAAGGATATTTGAATTGTATTGAAGAAACTGACCTCTCCTCGACCACAAAGGAATTGGGTATCCACGAATATTCTTCGGCTCTATCCCTCTTTTTTTGCAGAAGTAATTAAACCTCTCTTTTATTCCAGAAGCTACCCTACTGCCTGTTCCAGCAGAAAGAGGGAAGACCCAAGAGTAAAAGCCAGGTGCATGGTCTGAACCAAACCAGAATTCAGCTCTGTCATTTTTTATATCCTCAAATCTTGCACTCAGGGTAAAAACCTTATCAGAAGGTGGTAATCCCAGAGAATGCCTTGCCCTTGAGTTAACACCATCGGCAATTATGACATACCTTGAAGACAATTCCATTTTCTGACCGTCTTTCCCTCTTAATGAGAGCTTGACATTAGATTTCTCTATACCAGCAAAGTTAATAAATTCTGCCTCAATAAGTGTTGCTCCTTTTTCACAGGCGAGGCCTCTTAAAGAGGCATCGAATTCTCCCCTATTAACTATTGAGATCATACCGTCTTTAAGCTTTATTGAAAGCTTCTCTCCACGAGGAGAGATTATATCTACAATCTCAACATTTTTCTTTATGAGCAGTTCCGGAATATTAAATTCGCGAAATGCAGTAGAAGGGATTCCTCCACCGCAGGGTTTACTTGTCTTGAGGTCCCTTTCTATTAAAATAACCTCAAGGCCTCCTTCTGCGAGGGTCTTTGCAGCTATAGCACCTGCTGGACCACCTCCTATAACTGCCACATCAGGTCTCACACCAACACCTCTTAAATGTTTTTTCGACACCAATGTGTATGAGTATTCTTAAAAACCAGGTGGGAAGGGGCAGTATATCTTTGCCCTTTTTACCTCAAAGTTTTGTCTGTCACTGTTACTTCCGCCACCAACTTCTTTTTTCCTCGTCTTGCTTTTGAGGAAATAGGCTGAAATCTTAAAAAATAACTTCCCAACAGAACCCGATATAGTGCCATCTCTATTTTCACTCCAGGAATAGACTTTATCAGTGTCGTTTACAGCAACTATTAGATAGATATGACCAGGCTTCATCGTCTTTATATCATCAGGGCTTGGGATGGGAAGGCCTTTTGTCTCTCCAAATTGTGTGTGGGAATGAAAGTCTCCGATTATCTGCAGCTTATCAAACCTCTCAAGAACCTCTTCTATCTTCTTCTGATTCCTGTCGCCAAGGACAACGCCCTTCAATCTCCTCGAGGCTGTCTGAACACTGAAGGCATGCTCTACAATAAATCTGTCCTCAAGACTATAGCCAAGGAGATAACCAAGGCACTCCTTTTTGTAAACCTCAGCTGAGCTGAGCAAAAGACCGAGAAATGTGCTTTCAGAAAGATATACCTTCAACTCTTTTTAGGAAGCCTTACTGTTAAAACTGCACAGGGTGCTCTTCTCACTACCTGTTCTGCTGTGCTGCCAAAAAAGACCTTTTCAAGGCCTTTTCTTCCGTGGGTTCCAATCACAATCAGGTCTATCTGGTTCTTTTCAGCAAATTTTATAATCTCCTCATAGGGTACACCCCTTATAATCTCCCTGTGGACATTGAGACCTCTGAGCTCTTCAAGACCAAATCTTTCGAGCTCCTTTTTTGCTGTAGCCTCTATCTCCAGATAGAGCTGATCAAGGTTTACATGGGGCACATGAAGACCCGATGCCTGCGAAAGGTCATAAATGACATGAATCAGATAAAGACTTGCATTATACTGCTTCGCAAGTTCCATTGCATAAGGCAGGGCATTCTTTGAGCCCTCTGAAAAATCCGTTGGCAGCAAGATCTTTTTAATCATGACTATACCTCCCTTAAAAATTTTGCTGAGTCCTCTGGTGAGGTCTCAAGGATATAAAAACCAGAACCCCACTCAAATCCACCGGTCCTCTGAAGTCTTGGCATAAACTCTATATGCCAGTGAAAGTCATCACCAAGGGTATGCCAGTGATTCCGCCTTGGTATCCTGTTTGGTGCTGTGTGAAGGACATAATTGTATGGCAGATCACCGAAAAGGGTCTTGAACTTCCTCAGAATTTCTGAAAGAGACCTCGCAAGGTCTCCAAGCTCTTCCTGAGAAATCTCTTGATAGGCACAGCTGTGTCTTCTGGGCATTATCCATACCTCAAAGGGGAATCTCGGTGCAAAGGGACAGAAGGCTATCATATGAGGACTTTCAAGAACAACCCTTGCACCCTTTGTGAGTTCTTCATGCATAATGTCGCAGAATATGCACCTCTCTTTGTACCCATAATACTGTTTGGCTCCATCAAGCTCTTCTTTAAGTCTTTTAGGAATTACAGGTGTTGCCATTACAGAGGAATAGGCATGGCTCCAGATGGCATTGGCAAGGGTGCCATGGTTCTTGTAAATAAGTACATATCTCAGCCTCGCATCCCGCTGGAGGTCTTCAATCCTTGCCCTGTAGGCCTCCATTACTGCCTTGACCTGCTCAATGCCCATATCCTCAGGAGCCCTGTCATGATAAGGAGATTCTACAATTATCTCATTTGCACCCACACTGTTCATTGCATCATATATCCCTACACCCCTGCGACCGAGTTCACCCTCAACCCTGAGTACTGGCTCAGGATTAGGAATAACCTTTACCCTCCATTTGAGGTTACCCTCTCCTTCTATCGTGAGTATCTCCTTCTGGAAATTTGACTGACAGAGAAGGCATTCACCTGCCTGCTTTGTCTCAGGGATATGATAGTCCTCAGGTCTCTTTGAGTCCTTTAAGACAACAACCCATCTTCCAAGAAGGAGGTCCTTTCGCAATTCGTGGAGTTTAACCCCTCCACCAGCTGTTACTTTGCCACCAGTCATACATTCCTCTCAAAGATTAGTTTTAAACCTTCAAGAACCAGATAGGGTCTCCTGTGATCTGCCTTAATATATGGCTCTATTAAAAAGGCATTCCCTCCTGTTGTTATAAGAAGAAGCCTGTAGCCCAGCTCCTTTTCGAACTCTGACCTTAATCTCTCAATAGCCCCTGCTGTTCCATATATAATACCAGAATTTATGGCAGAAACGGTCTTCTTTCCTATTGGCTCAAGGCCCTCCAGAGAGGGCTCTACCTTTGGAAGAAGGCCTGTCTCTTGATGCAAAACCTGTGCCATCATCGTGACTCCTGGCAGAATTGCCCCACCAAGGTAGAGCCCTCCTTTTCCCACAACTGTGAGGGTTGTTGCAGAGCCAAGGTCAACCACCACAAGAGGACATTTAAATTCATTGTATGCACCTGCTGTAGCAGCTATCCTGTCAGGACCTGTCTTTGAGGGGTCTGGTATGGCAAAGGTAAGGCCTGTATCCAGTCTGTAACTCATAAGAAGCACCCTGTCTGTAAAACCTGAAACGCCTCTTATGCAGGGTTCTGTAAGCTCAGGAACAACAGAGGAGATAATCACACCAACTGTTATTTCTCCAATTGTTTTATCAAAAAGGACATTATAAAGTAGTTCCTTCAACTTTAAAGACAGACTATCCCAATTTTTACTTGAGCCAATTGGAACTTCGCCACCAAGGCTTGTTACTTTGTCAGCAGGGGCTTGCAATTCTTTTAGAGAAATCCGCCTGACCTCTGGCACCTGGTTGTTGTGACCTTCTCTGAAAAGGCCGATCTTTATATTAGAATTGCCAATATCAATGGCTATCAACATGGTAGATATCTCCTGCCTTTATGACCTCGAGGCCTCCACTGTTACTTTCACCACCGGAATTCTTAACAATCAAAAGATAACCATCGTCATTAACAGCAACAGCCCTTCCATAGACCTCCCTCCCATCGGGAAGGACAGCCTTTACAGCCCTTCCAATAGTTGAGCTCATGGTTTGCCACTCAGAGATAATATAAGCCTTGCCCTTATTTAAAAACTCGTCATAGAGTTTAAAAAATTCCTTAAGTATCAGATCTATAATCTCATCCCTTGAAAACTCCACACCTAAGGCAATGTAGAGGCTTGTGGCAATATCCTTTATCTCCTCAGGCAATTCTTCCATAGTCATGTTAACATTTATGCCAATCCCTACTATAAAATAGGCATTCGCAACTGCTAATTCTCTATCGGTGGTGAAAGTAACACTCCCAGAGCTCGTTACTTCACCACTTTCAATCCTGCCTTCTACAAGAATACCGCCGAGTTTCTTTTCTTTTAAAAGGATATCATTGGGCCATTTTAATGTAACCCAAATTGGCAACTCCTCCTTAAACCCTATTACCCTAAGAGGGGGAATTAAGGGCGGAGTTACTGTCCTTCTGTCGCTCTGTCCCTCTGTCGCACTAATATCTAATTTCTGACCTCTGACTTCTGACCTCTGACTTCCGACTTCTGACTTCTGATATCCGACCTCAGTTTTGCTTTCACCACCGATAGTCCTCAACTCCAGTATCTTATTGATCGCCCTCGCGCAGGCAACACCTGTAAGCAT
>DAISHO010000177.1:0-4561 GCA_036822495.1 Thermodesulfovibrionales bacterium | reverse complement strand
TTCAGAGGACAAAAGGTATTGGTGTAATCTCTGCAGAAGAGGCGATTAACTGGGGTCTTACAGGTCCTGTATTGAGGGGTTCGGGAGTACCTTATGATGTAAGGAAATTTGCTCCCTATGATGCCTATCCCTGGGTTGACTTCGAGGTACCAGTTGGAAAGAATGGCGATGTCTATGACAGATATCGTGTCAGGATGCAGGAGCTGAGACAATCAAACAGGATTATAAGGCAGTGCATAGAGAGGATGCCGAAAGGACCTATAATGGCGCCTGATGCACCAAAGTTTACCCTTCCGCCAAAGGACAGGGTCATGTCTGATATGGAGTCCCTGATTCATCACTTTGTTCTTATAACAAAAGGTCCTATTGCAGCTCCGGAGGGAGAGCTCTATTCAGCAATAGAGGCACCAAAAGGTGAACTCGGTTTTTATATAGTCAGCGATGGTACTGGCAGACCCTACAGACTGAGACTCAGGTCTCCCTCATTTGTCCATGCCTCAGTGCTACCAAGGCTCTGCGAGGGTCACCTTGTTGCTGATGTAATAGCAAATATCGGAACTATTGATATAGTCCTTGGTGAATGCGATAGATAAATTAGGCCTCAGGCTTAAGGCCTTATAGGCTGAAGGCCACAGGCTATAGGCTGAAAGCTCTTTTAGGAATTATTTTTCTTCAGCCTAAGGCCTGAAGCCTATAGCCTAATCTAAATATAGCTCCAATGAAGCCAGCTTTCTTTCAAGAGCCAGAAAATTTGCTCAGTCAACTCGGGGGTTATTATCCCTCTAAGACCTCCCTTGTCATGCCTTTGCTTCATTATTTTAAAAATAAAGATGGCTATATCTCAGAAAGAGCTATAGTGAGGATTTCAAAGTTGACAGGCCTGAGTCCTGTTTTTATAAAAGGTGTGAGCACCTTTTATAGCTTTTATAACCTTCAGCCTCTTGGAAAAAACCTGATCCAGATATGCCGAAATAGTGCATGCATGTCCATGGGAGCTGACTCTCTAATTGATTATCTTGTTAAAGAATATAAATTTAAGCCAATTAATCATGGCATATTTTCTTACAGTCCCGAGCCAACTGCATTGAGCCTAATAATTACAGAATGCCTTGGTGCCTGTGGCATAGGCCCTGCTATGCTTTTAAATGACAGACTGTATGGAAGGCTTAACAGAGAGAGAATAGATGAGATCTTTAGTTTCCTTTTGAAGGGAGAAGATCCCTCCATTGATCCCATGGATGAGATTCCTGTATTTCCTATGAAACCAGAGAGCTATCTACTTAAGACCCTTGATTGTTTAAACATTGACTCCTATAAACAAAAGGGTGGATACAGGGCCTTCCTGAAGGCTTTGGAACATAAGCCCGAGGAGATAATAGAGATCATAAAGAGGTCAGGCCTTCGCGGAAGGGGTGGAGCTGGTTTTCCAACAGGCATGAAGTGGGCCTTTGCCCGACAGGATCCTAAAACACCAAGGTATCTTGTGATAAATGCTGACGAGGGAGAGCCAGGCACATACAAGGACAGGCTCCTCCTGAAGAGAAATCCCCACCTTATTATCGAAGGCATGCTTATAGGTGCCTATGCAATAGGTGCCTCTCAGGGTTATATATACCTCAGATATGAATATCCTGAGATAATAGCTGTCCTTGAAAAGGCAATAAAAGATGTTCGCGAGACAGGGCTCCTTGGAAGGGATATTTTGGGCACAGGTTTCAGTTTTGATATAGCGGTTCACAGAGGAGCAGGGGCCTATATATGTGGTGAAGAGACAGCCCTTATTGAATCCCTTGAAGGAAAGAGGGGTCAGCCAAGGATAAGGCCACCTTTTCCTGTTAATAAAGGCCTTGCTGAGAGACCCACAGTTGTAAACAATGTAGAGACTATTGCCAATATCCCTGTGATATTAAACATAGGACCTGAGGAATATTCAAAAATAGGCTCAAAGGATGCACCAGGACCCAAGCTCTTTTCTATCAGTGGAGTAAAAAGGCCCGGGGTATACGAATTGCCCATGGGAACATCCCTCGGAGAAGTTCTTCATATGACAGGTGGTGTGTTTTCTGGCAATATAAAGGCAATTATCCCCGGAGGGCTTTCAACGCCTGTTCTTACACCAGATGCCCTTGATTGCAACCTTGATTTTGCAGGTCTTCAGAGATACCAGAGTATGCTCGGCACTGGTGGAATAATGTTCTTTAATGACCAAACCTGTATGGTAAGACTTGCCATGAGGGCAATGAGCTTTTACAGACATGAGTCCTGCGGAAAGTGTACACCCTGTAGAGAAGGCACAGGATGGCTTGAGAATATCTTAAAAAGGATAGAAGAGGGAAGGGCTAAGGAGGAAGATATTGGTCTTCTTGATGAGGTAGCAGGGAATATTTCAGGAAAGACCTTCTGTGCCCTTGGAGATGCTGCAGCATGCGTGATTAGGGGTATGCTTCTTAATTTCAGGTATGAATTCTTAGAACATGTCAGACTGGGCAGGTGTCCTATTGAACAGAAGATAGGCTGAAGAAATGATAAAGGTAACAATAAATGACAGAACAGTCTTTCTTAATGAGCCTGTAACAGTCCTTGAGGCTGCAAAAGGGGCTGGTATTAAGATACCGACATTGTGTTTTCTTGAAGGCCTGACACCCTGGGGAGGCTGTAGGCTCTGCCTTGTTGAGATAGAAAAGATTCCGAGACTCCAGACAGCCTGCACAACCATGATTACAGATGGAATGGTGGTGCGAACAGAGACAGAAGAGGTTAAGCGAGCAAGACAGGCAGTCCTTGAATTTCTTCTAATAAATCACCCGCTGGAATGCCCTGTATGTGATAAGGCAGGTGAGTGTGAGCTTCAGGATGCAGTAATTAAGTACGGTCCTTCCACAGGAAGATTCAGGGAGGGGAAGAGAAAGACGCCGGAGATAACTGTAGACCCTTTGATTGTGAGGAATATGAAGCGATGTATCCTCTGCACCAGGTGTGTTAGAACCTGTGAGGAGCTTCAGGGAGCAGAGGCCCTTTCTGTAATAAACAGGGGAGACAGGAGTGTTGTTGAACCCTTTTCAGGTGGAAGGTTTGATTGTGAATATTGTGGGAATTGTCTGAGTGCCTGCCCTGTAGGCTCTCTTATCTCAAAGCTCCATCTTCATGAATATAGACCATGGATGGTTAAAAGTGAGGAAGGGGTCTGTGGATTCTGTGGCGTTGGGTGTAAAATCCTCATTCAGAGGCGAGGAAATAATATTATAAGATTCTGGTCAAACCTCGGCACAGATGAATTGAAAGAAGAACCTAATAATGGTCTTACCTGTGCTGCTGGAAGATTTGGCTATGACTTTCAGGAGCATGAGCTCAGATTGAGAAGTCCTTTCTTGAGGGTTGGTGATGCGAGATATACAATTTCAAAAGAGGAGTGTTTTAAGAAGACTGCTCAATCCCTCCTTGAAATAAAAAATAAATATGGTCCTTTTTCAATAGCTGGTATTGCGGGTGGAAGGCTTACCAATGAAGATGCCTACCTGTTTGGGAAATTGATAAGAGGTCTTGGTTCTAATAACCTTGATTCAACTGCAAGGCTCGGTTATGTCCAGATACAACAATTCTTTGAAGAGCTCTTCGGTCCTGGGGCAACAGCCAACAGAGCTCAAGGAGTTCTCACTTCAGAGGCAATAATAGTTGCTGGTGGAGATCCCATGGAGCTTGCCCCTGTCTTTGGAACCCATATAAGGCAGGCCTGTAAAAAAGGAAGCCTTGTCCTTACAATCGGAGCCCTCCCAGGGCTTCAGAGACACAGGAGATGGGCAATAGGAGAGTCAGGAGATGAGCAAAAGGCCCTTAGAGGTCTCACCAGGGCGATAATTGAGCAAAGGGGCAAAACTGTTACTTCGCCACCAAAGGAGAAAGAAGGCATATTCAAAAAGATATTTGAGTTCATTGAGCCTCTGGTAGTGCGAGAGGAGATAGATCAGGAGATAAAAGAGATTGCAGAGACCCTGTCTAAAAAGGAACTTATTTGTCTTGTTTTATCAGGAGGAGCTCTTCAGAGGAGTGGAGGACTTATTGATCTCTTTTGTCTTGGGCTCATTGCCTATCTCCTTGATGCCAGGGTATATCTCCTCCAGGAATTTCCAAATGATCAGGGTCTTATAGATCTTGGTATTGGACCAGACATTCTTCCAGGCGGAAGGGACCTCACTCTTGAGGCCTGGAGGAGCCATGTTGAGGAGATCTGGGGATTTCCCATCCCATCTCAGAAGGGTAAGGACCTTTATTCCATAATCGAGCTCATTGAAAAGGGTGAGATAAGGGCCCTTTATGTAGCTGGCCTCGACCCGGTAACAGAGATCCCTGGTGGTGGAAGGATAAGGGAGGCCTTAAAAAAACTTGAACTCCTTATTGTCCAGGACTCCTTCTTTACTGAGACCATGAATATTGCCCATATTGGTATTCCTGTAGCAGTCTGGCCTGAGAGAGATGGTAGCTACACTAATTTCGAAAGGAGGATTCAGTTCTTTCATTCCTCAATAAATGCTGGTGCTGAATATAACATGACCTTACCAGACTG
>DAISHO010000176.1:0-4584 GCA_036822495.1 Thermodesulfovibrionales bacterium | reverse complement strand
TTTTCTGAAAGTCTCTTTATATGACTTATGAGCTCTTTCATCTCATCACCTCCCTTAAGATATAGGCCTGGCCAAGGGCTATGGATGCATCATTTGGTGGAAGAAGCCTGTTTGTATAAACACTAAAGCCTGCCTCAATTAGTCTCTCCAGAACATTTTTCAGTATATACCTGTTCTGAAATACTCCTCCTGATAGACAGACATCCCTGATATTTGTAAGCATGGATATTTTAGCAACAGTCCTTGTAATAGCTGTGATTAAGGTATTATGAAATTTCGTTGATATTACAGATAAATCAATCTTCTCTTCCATATCCCTCAGAACCTCTGGAATGATAGAAGATATGTCAATCTCTAAAAGGTCGTTCCTGAAGACAATGTCAATGGCATAGTCCTCTGTAATGAGTTTATTAATCAGTGATTCAAGGGCAATGGGCGCCTCTGCCTCAAAGGTATTTTTATCACATATGCCCATTATGGCAGCCATTGCATCGAAGAACCTGCCAGCCCCTGAGCTCAAAGGTGAGAGGCTTTTATCCTTGAGGATATTAAGTATGTTTTTAATCCTTTCCTCGCCATATCTTTCTTTAAAACCGATCTTCTCAATATAATCCCATATATCGGAACCTATTATTTCATATAGAAGGGAAAGGGCTATCCTCCAGGGCTCTTTTATCGCCTTTTCACCTCCTGGAAGCCTGAGGGGCTTGAACCTGCCGACTCTTTTAAACTCTGCTGGTTTTACAATGAGGAATTCACTTCCCCAGATAGTTCCGTCAGTGCCATAGCCAGTGCCATCCATTGCAACTCCAATGACCTCTTTTTTAATGCCGTGCTCTGCCATTACAGAGGCGATGTGGCTGTGATGATGCTGAAATTTAAAAAGCCTTTTACCCTGGCAGATTCCTCTTTCTACAGATTCTTCAGCCCATCTTGTAGAGAGATATTCGGGATGACTGTCGCAGGCAATAGCCAGAGGATTTATCCTGTAAACAGACATGAGATTTTGGAGTGTCTCTTCAAAAAAATTGAGGGTCTCGAGATTTTCCATATCACCGATGTGCTGGCTCAGTATAGCCTTGTTTTCCTTTGTAAGGACAAAGGAATTCTTCAGGTCAGCACCAACTGCAAGAACCTCAGGACCTGAGTCCTGAAAGGTTAATATCCCTGGTGCATATCCCCTTGAGCGGCGGATAAAGACAGGCTGAAGGCTCTCTGTCGCACTATAATTGGTGGCTGAAGGAACAGTTAGAGAAAACACAACGCTGTCATCTACCCTCATGAATATATCCCTGTTATAGGTGAGGAAGGCGTCGGCAATCTCTGAGAGTCTTTCTATTGCCTCTTGATTATCTATGACAATGGGCTCTTCACTTATGTTTCCGCTTGTCATAATAAGGGCCCTGAAGTTTGGCTTTGACCCTAATCCCAGGGGAGAATAAAAGAGGAGATAGTGAAGGGGAGAGTAGGGAAGCATGAAGCCAAAATAGGCATTCATCGGTGCCACATGTTCACTTAAGGAGTCAAGTGTTTTGCGTCTTAACAGGACAATAGGCCTTTCTTTTGAGGTCAAAAGCCCTTCTTCTTCATAGCTTACTTCAGCAAAGTACTTTACTTGTTCTATGCTGGGTGCCATGAGGGCAAAGGGTTTATTGTTCTTCCTTTTTCTCTCCCTGAGCCTCCTGACAGCATTGCTGTCTTCTGCATTACAGGCAAGGTGGAATCCTCCAACTCCCTTGATTGCAACAATGCCACCCCTTTGAAGAATATCTATGGTCTTATCTATTGCCTCTTGTTTTTCATATATCCTCTCTCCTGTTTTTAAGCTCACATGGGGTCCACACTCAGGACAGGCATTTGGCTGGGCATGGAATCTCCTGTCCATTGGGTCATTATATTCCTTTTCACACTCAGGACACATCTTAAAGACCTTCATCGTTGTATTTGGTCTGTCGTAAGGGACGGCCATTGTTATTGTGTATCTTGGCCCGCAATTTGTGCAATTAATAAAAGGATAGAGATATCGCCTGTCTGAAGGCTCAAAGAGTTCCCTCAGACAGTCATCACATATGGCAATATCAGGTGAAAGGAGGGTAAAACCTCCGCATTCCCTGCTTTCAAGGATCTGGAATCCCCTTTTACCTTCGGGAGGGAGGATTGTTATATCTATATCAGATATGCGGGCAAGGGGTGGAGCCTGGAGGGGTATCCTCTTTATAAAATCCTGAAGTCTCAAACCTTCAGCATCGATTACTACTCCATCAGAAGTATTTATCACATACCCATTAATGCCAAGCTCCTTTGCAAGCCTGTAGATGTATGGTCTGAAGCCAACCCCCTGAACTATCCCTTTTACATGGATCTTAACCCTTTGCATTCAACTTCGCTTTTACCTCGCCACCAATTCAACCTTCATCCCTTCACCCCTTTATCTCTTAAATCAATGATCCAGGAGACCCAATCATCGATTCCCTCTTCTTTTTTACAGGAGACCCCGAATATTTTGAGCTGGGGGTTTATCTTAAGGGAGTCCCTCTTTATCCTTTCTATATTCACATCAAGATAGGGTGCGAGGTCAATCTTGTTTAAGATAAGGGCAGAGGATTCTTTAAACATAAGTGGATATTTTGAAGGTTTATCATCACCTTCAGTTATACTCAGGAGCATAACCTTTATGTCTTCTCCCACATTGAATTCAGCAGGACACACAAGGTTGCCGACATTTTCTATAAAGAGTATATCAAGGTCATTAAGGGGTAGGTCATCGAGAACCTCACTAATCATATTTGCATCGAGGTGGCATGCTCCCTGAGTATTTATCTGGACAACAGGTATGCCGAGTTTCTCAAGCCTTTCTGCGTCCTCGGTTCCTACTATGTCGCCTTCAATCACACCTGCCCTGAGTTTCCCATTAATTCTTGAAATAGTCTTTTCAAGAAGACTCGTCTTCCCTGCACCTGGTGCACTCATTATATTGACTACAAAAACACCTGCTTTTTTAAATCTCTCCCTGTTTAAAAGGGCAATCCTGTCATTTGCCTCAAGAATCTTTTTTGCAACTCGTATCTTCATTTGACCTCCATTTCTATAATATTGAGTTCTCTGCCTTGATTTATAGAAAAGTTCATGCCCCCGCAGAGAGGGCATGAGAATACAAATATATCATTAGTGGTGAAATACCTTTTACAATCCTTACAATGCCCACCAACAGGTTTTTCTTCAATGTCGAGCTGAGCAGATTCTGCAATTGTATTTGTTTTTAATGCATTGAAGGCAAAAAGCAGGGAATCCCTGTGAACAGAATTGAGGAGACCTATCTCAACCTTTATCCTCTCAATCCTTTCATAACCCTTTCTGTAACACTCTTCAATAGCAATATCGAGGATGCTCTGGGCTATGGAGGCCTCGTGCATTATTTATGCTCTTTTGATAATCTCTCAAGCTCTTTTTCGTAGGCCTCTTTCGCAGCCTCAAGGGCTGATTTAATGGCACTCTTTTTGTCTGTAACAAATTCCTTTCCACTTTCTAATGTCTCCTTTGCCTTTTCAAGGAGTTCATCACTGAATTCCTTAATCTTCTTCCTCGTCTCTTCGCCACTTCTTGGAGCAGTAAGGAGTGCTATACCTGCTCCTATAATACCTCCAAGGATAAAGGCTAAGAAGAGAGAACCTGTGCTGTGTCCTTCTTCTCTCATGGCTCTCCTCCATTGTCGTCTTTTTTAAAAAGGGCTGAAAGCCCTGCGATCAGTGCTACTTTAAATGCCCTTGTTTTTGAACTGATATTGTATGTGAGGTCTTCAAGTTCGTTACTTATCTCTTCTACATTCTGACCTATCTTTTTAACTGAGCCTGTGAAACTCTTCAAATCGCTCGCTATAGCTCCTATCTCATCAGAGGAATTTTTAAGACTCCTGAGGGTTTCTCTCAGGTCATTCATCGTTGCCTCAAAATTTCTGAGAGTCTTTTTGACATCGAGGATAAGAATGATTAAAAAAGCAATAAGTGTTACAATTGATATTGCACTGATAATTTCAAACCAGTTCATCTCTCCTCCTATGTTTATAATAAAGGACAATTAAGGCATTGTCAATAATTTATTATTCTTAGGATAAAACATAAAAGTCATGGAACGGTCTTGACAAAATATATAAAAATTTGTTTATATAAAAAAATTTGTCTTGGAGGAATGTATGTTAAGAGAATTCAGTAACTATGTTGTTTATAGTGTATTAAATCTCGATGAGGGTTCAAGGCTCGCAGATGCCCTTGAATTTTTCGTATATGATACGATAAAGATATTTCTACTCCTGAGCACTATAATCTTCTTTGTATCAGTGATAAGGAGCTACTTTCCACCAGAAAAGACAAGGAAGATCTTATCGCATAAAAAAGAATTTATAGGTAATATCCTTGCGGCACTGCTTGGGGTGGTAACCCCCTTCTGCTCCTGTTCGGCAGTGCCTCTTTTCATTGGCTTTGTAGAGGCAGGTGTGCCCCTTGGTGTAACCTTCTCATTTTTAATATCCTCTCCAATGGAAACGAGGTTGCCGTGGTTCTGCTCTGGGGTCTCTTCGGATGGAGGATT
>DAISHO010000175.1:0-4601 GCA_036822495.1 Thermodesulfovibrionales bacterium | reverse complement strand
AACAGGTCTCCCTGGTCTGTGTTTATCAGGGGTTCCTTTGCCTCCCTGCCGTGCTCTTTTGCAAATCTCTCAACAACTGCCTCATCCACACCACTCCATCTGGACTCTTCAACTGTTACTTTCGCCATTGACACCGAACCATAGAGGTCCGAACCAGAACTGTTACTTTCGCCTCCGATAAGAAACACCAGTATTAATGATGATATAATGCTCAGAAACACTGCCACCGATATAGCTGTCTTAAAAAGTTTGTTCTTTAATCCCATAACCTCCTCCTTACATTTCTACTGCTCTTATTACACCCATCTTTACAAGAAGGTCAGGCCTCTTCTTATAGAGCAAAACTACCATCCCACCTGTAATTGCACCTTCGAAAACTCCAAGGGGAAGCTGTGTTGGTATAAAGGCTATAGCTATCTTGCCGAATAAGGGCAAGAAAGGAGCATCTCCCCTTATGCCTGAGGCGAGTTCAAGGGATGTGGTGAGATAGGTTGCCCAGTCAGCAAGGAGGCCAGCAATAAATCCCGAAAGATACAATGGCAGTCCTGATAAACGCATAAGTCTGAATCCCAGAAACCCAGCAAAGGAGCCCACAACTCCCATTGAAAGGATATTTGCACCAAGGGTGCTCAATCCTCCATGGGCAAGAAAGAGGGCCTGAATGAGAAGGGCAATAGATGCAACAACAGTGCTTATGAAAGGACCGAGGAGGATACCTGATATCCCTGTTCCACAGGGATGGGAGCATGTGCCTGCTGTTGGAACGGGTATGGGCATGGCAGAAATTATAAAAACCACAGCTGCCATTAATCCTACGAGGGGCTTCATGGAAAGGTCAGAGGAGACCTTCTTTTTTAAGAGATAGATACCTGCTGCCACAAAGGGCAGAGAGATACCAAACCAGAGCACTGCCCAGTTAAAAGGCAGTATGCCCTCTGAGATGTGCATTGCATGAACCTCAGGGACATATAAAAATAGTGAAAGTAGAATGGTAATACTGATAGGGAGCTTCATTTTTCCTCCTTTCTTAAAGCCATTTTTAATAATGCATTAACCGTTGCAGCTGCAACGGCTGAGCCTCCTTTTCTACTGAGATTGGTGATAAAGGGAAATCTCTGAGCGGAAAGAAGAACCTTTGACTCAAGGGCCTTTACAAAACCAACAGGCACACCGATAACAAGAACAGGCTGAAGGCTTAAGGCTGAAGTAGAACTGTTGACTGATGATCTATTAAGGAACTCTATAACCTTTAACAATGCAGTGGGGGCGTTTCCTATGGCGACAATTCCGATATTGTTATTCTCATTCAGGGCCTTTTCCATAGCTATCTCTGCACGAGTCCTGCCAGTAGCCTCCGAGGCTCTTATAACATCTTCGTCATCTATATAACAGTGAACCTTTATTCCAAATTCCTGGAGCAATCTCTTTGATATGCCTGCCCTTACCATCTCTACATCAACGAGTATATCCTTCCCTGCCCTTATTGCCTCTGTGCCAGTCTTTATGGCTTCAGAAGATATAACCATGTTATTTATGAATTCAGGGTCAGCAGTTGCATGGACCACCCTCTTTAAAATCTCCTTCTCCTCAAAGGGGATATTTTTCATGTCTGTCTCTTCCTCAATTATCTCAAGGCTCCTCTCCTCTATCTCATGGGGTCTGAGATAGCCTTTAATCCTATCCTTGATAATCTCTACAAGCCTTTCATGAAAGCCAAGGGGTTCTGTGTAAAGGAATTCTACATGAGGATAGAGTCCTTTCGCCTCTTCAATAATCATAGGTATGTCCTTTGTGACATGCATGCCTGAAGTGAGAAAATAAGGGTGGATTATAATCTTCCTTGCACCATCATCCACCGCAGTTCTTATACATTCCCTAAGGTCGGGCTTTCCAAACTGGAGATAGGCAACACTCACACAATCTTTTTTACACCCATTATGAAGGGCACTGTGAAGAAGCCTGCCAACTGCTTTAAGGTTATTTGCCTCTTTTAAAGGACTCCCATGACCTATAATAATAAGATGCTCCATGTTATTCCTCCGTAAATAATCTTCTAAAGGTATCAGGGTTCAATGCTCCATGGAGGTGGATGTATGTCCCTGTGGTGTTTCTTATAGTAAATCCCTCATCCATAATGAACTCACCATCCCTATTGTGGACTTTAAAACGACTTCTTACACAATCTTTTTTGCCATCTATTAATGGCGAAAGTAACAGTTCTGATAATGAGCCATCAATCACTGAATAATGAAACTCATGTCCTCTGAGACGGAGGTCAGAACAGAGGTCAGAGGTCAGAGATCGGAAATCAGATTTAAAGGAATATTTTTCCTTAGACTCTGACATCTGACCTCCGACCTCTGACTTCTGTATCACCTCCCTGTAGCCAAGGACAGGCCTGTTCTGCATCTTTATCCTGAGTGGCAATATCCCTGTCATAGGGAAAAACCTTCCGTTCTTCTTTATGCCCTCGCTCAGGTAAATGAGCCCACCACATTCAGCATATATGGGAATTCCTTCAAAAGATGCCTTTTTTATAGCATTAATGAGCTCTTTGTTGTATGAAAGGGTTTCTGCATATTCCTCAGGATAGCCTCCTCCAATATAAAGGGCATCTATATCCTCTGGAAGCTCCCTGTCCGTAAGGGGACTGAATTCTATGAGTTCAAATCCCAATTCTGTCAATATATCAAGATTGTCCTCATAGTAAAATGAAAAGGCCCTATCACGAGCAATGGCAAGGCGTGAAACAGGCTGAAGACTTACTGTTACCTCGTCACATGAGGCTGAAGGCTGAAATTTTTCGGTGAAGAAGGGCTGATGACTTGTAACTATTTCACCAATATTTACATATTTCTCCATTAACTCTGCAAGTCTGTCTATTGCCTCATCTGTTATGGGTTTCTCCTCTGCAGTCACAAGGCCAAGGTGTCTTGATGGAATAGAGAATCTCTTATCCTTAGGAAGATAACCGAGGCAGGGTATCTCGAGCCCCTTTATGAGCCTTTTTAAATGGGCCTCTGAGCATACCCTGTTAAATACTACTCCTTTAAACTTAATGTCCCTGAAATCTCTCGTTGCCCTCTCAACAATCCCATTCACTATAGCACCTGCTGTCTCAGCCATTCCAAAGGCATCAACAACAAGAACAATAGGAACCTTAAGGACCTCAGCAAGCCTTGCTGTTGAGTCCTCTCCATCAAATATACCCATAACACCCTCAACAATGGATATGTCTGCCCTGCCACCATGTCTTTCAAAGGAGCTCTTTACAAAATCCTCACCGCACATCCAGATATCGAGATTCCTTGACGGTCTTCCTGTTACGAGCCTGTGAAGGCCAGCATCAATGAAGTCTGGACCAGCCTTAAAGGCCTGGACAACATATCCCTTTTTTCTCAGGCAGGCCATTAACCCGAGGCTTACTGTTGTCTTTCCACATCCACTGTGGGTACCTGCCACTATAAATCCTACACCCATTTGCTTAATTCCTCAAAAAGTCTATTGATTTCTTCGGGTCTTCTTACAGCTATCCTGAACCATCCCTTTTCAAGTCCTCTGAAGTCTGAGCAATCCCTTATGAGGATACCCCTATCTGCCAGAGATGCCTCAATATCCTCTGCGGGATTATTTTCACAACCATTTAATTTGAAGAGATAAAAATTCACAAAAGAGGGGATATACTCAATCCTGTATCTCTTAAAGAGATCTTCAAGATATAGCCTCCACTGCTGGATACACATCCTAGTCTCTTCATTAAATCTCCTGTCCTCAAGAGATATAATACCTGCCTCCTCTGCAATGGAATTCACAGTCCAGGGCTCTTTACATAACCATAGCCTATCTACAATCTCTGGATGGAATACCCCATAACCAAGCCTTAATCCAGCAAGGCCATAAAACTTTGTCATTGACCTCAGGACAATAAGATACGGATTATCCTTCACCTCTCCAATCACTGACTGATCAGGGACAAAATCCATAAAGGCCTCATCTACCACAAGTGTCATGCCAATCTCTCTTGAAACTTCTGCAACCTCAAGGACTGCCTCCTTGTTTAAGAGTCTTCCTGTTGGATTATTTGGATTACAGAGAAAGACCATGTCACCAGCAGAGGAAAAAGACTTCATAAGTCTTATAAGTTCCTCAATAGATATATCAAAATCCTCCTCTTCCTTTAATTTAAAATTCACAACTCTGGCTCCATTGAGCTCTGCAGCCCTCTCATATTCAGAAAATGTCGGCTGCGGTATAATAACCTTCCCGGGTCTTAATGCCCTCACAACAAGATAGATCAACTCAGTGCTTCCATTACCAGCAATCACGAGAGCCGGATCAATGTCATGATATTCAGCTATTGCCTTTCTTAACCTCCTGTAGTAAGGATCTGGATAATGAGGTATTCTGGGTGCTGATTCCCTTATTAGCTTAATAACAGCCTCTGGAATTCCGATAGGATTTATCGAGGCACTGAAGTCAATTATATCCTCATAATTTAAGCCCCTTTCCAGAAGTCTGTATATATATCCACCGTGCCTGTTCTTCATAATCTCACCAGGACAGAGCCTATTCCTGCCAGTATTGCTGCAAGTCCTATAATC
>DAISHO010000174.1:0-4676 GCA_036822495.1 Thermodesulfovibrionales bacterium | reverse complement strand
GTTACCAGTGATTTTGCTATACTAAATAATGCCTGTTCAATTAAAGAAATCATTGTTGACGAAAGTAACGAGCCCAGAAAAGATACTCATTATAAAACCGAGTTCACTCGGAGACATAATACATAGCCTTCCTGTCCTGAACTCCCTTAGACGGTGTTTCCCTCATGCCTCTATCCACTGGCTTGTAGCAAAAAATTTTGCTGATCTTCTTGAGGGCCATCCAATGATTGATAAGCTATGGGTTATAGATAAAGATCGATGGAAGAAGCTTCTGAGTTTTTTCTCAAATCTTCGAGATATCTTCATTCTTAGCAGAAAACTTAAAAATGAACAATACGATATTGTCATAGATTTACAGGGATTGCTGAGAAGTGGTCTTATAACTGCCCTTACTGGTGCGCCTGTAAAAATAGGATTCAGGGAGGCAAGGGAAGGAAGCACTATCTTTTATACTCACAAAGTGGAAGGCGGAAAAAATATCCATGCAGTTGAGCGATATTTAAAAGTCCTTCCTCTTATAACTGGTGGAGAAGGTAACAGTAGCTGTGATTTTAAGGAAATAGTCTTTCCGCTTCCAGAAAGAAAAATAGAATTGCCAGTTCAGGGTCAATATGCAGTGCTTGTGCCTGGTGCAAGATGGCAAACCAAGAGATGGCCTCCTGAGAGATTTGGCGAGATTGCAAAGAGGCTTCCTATTAGGAGTCTTGTAATTGGAGGTAAGGACGACATAGACCTTGCAGAAAGGGTGGTTTATTCCTCAGATGGTAAGGCAATTTCCCTTGCAGGAAAAACAGGCCTGAAAGAACTCGTGGAGATAATAAGAAGGGCAAAGCTTGTTGTTAGTAATGACTCAGGTCCTGTGCATATAGCAGCTGCCCTTGGTATCCCTACCTTTGCCCTTTATGGCCCAACAAGTCCTTTAAGAACAGGGCCCTATGGAAGGAATACATTTGTTATAAATGCAGAGATAGATTGTGCACCATGTTTTAAGAGAAGATGTAAAAAGAATCTCTGCATGGAGTCTATTACAGTAGAGAATGTCTGGAAGATAATAAGTGATTATCTAAATTTATAGTTTAATAAAAAAATAATATTGTTTTCCTGAAAATCTACCCTTTACAATATAATCGTTTTATGGTATGGTGAATTACTCCAAGGTCAGGTTTTATTTAATAAACATGCTAATAAAGAAACTTTGAATATGGTAATCGGCATTCTTGTGACCAGAGATACCTATAAGGAACATGTAGTCGGTATAACAAAGGCTGCTATAAATAGAGGCCACGGAGTAATGATATTTCTTATGGACAGGGGCGTCTTGCTGGTGAAAGAGAGGGAGGTTACAGACCTTAAAAAACTACCTGGTGTTTTAAGTTTTTCCCTCTGTGACCTCAATCTGAAAAGATTTGGCATTTCTGAAACTGTAGTTCCTGAAGGTATAATCTGTGGAAGTCAGTATAATAATGCGGTTATGAATCATGAAGCAGATAAGGTCATATTATTATGAAAAAGAAGATTGCTGTAATCATAAGGGACAGGCAGGCTGAGGCATTGCGCATGGGGCTTGGGCTTACTATACTGAACGATCAGATAGATATCTATATTTTGAAGAAAATAGAAGACCCTGAGAAGGCCTCTTCTGATTTATCCATGATGAGGGAATTGGGCGTGAAGATATTTACCCTTAAGGATTTAGAGAATAGAGCCTCAACTGTTACTTTCGCCACCAATGCATTTGCTGATTTTAAGATAACCATTGATGGTGAAGTAACAGTTGAGGAAATGGCAAAGAGATTGCTTGAATACGATACAGTGCTGGCATATTGACATGGCAGAAATGAAGGTCTTACACATATTTAAAGAGAAGCCTGATTATATTGTTAGAGGCATAATTGAAGAGCAAAAAAGATATGCTGAGGTTACAGAATTTGTTTTATATGAGACAGGAAGTGCTATTTTCACCGGTGATAATGACACAAGTAATAGGTACGAAAAACTTATTGAACTCATTGAAAAAGTAGATAAGCTTTTTACATGGTGAGCCTTGCTCATCTAATAAACTAACCTTTAGGGGAGGAGGTTTATGGAAGGATTACCAGTAGGTAGTGTTATTACTATCCTGACAAGTCTCGGTGTGGGGATAATCTTCGGGTTTATCCTGCAAAGGGGAAGGTTCTGTGTTAATACCGCCTTCAGGGACATCATCTTTATTAATGACCTTACCCTTTTCAGGGCATATCTTTTGAGTGTGGCTGTTGCCATGGTAGGTGCAAATCTCCTTGAAGACATGGGTCTTCTTACTGTCCTCAATCCTGAAACAGGTATGAGGGAGACAGCAGAGCTTGGCAGGCAGGCCTTTGCACCAGTGGCAAACATCCTTGGTGGATACCTCTTTGGGATGGGCATAGTTCTTGCTGGAGGATGTGGTAGTGGGATTCTTTACAGGGTTGGTGAAGGGCTTCTTGCTGCATGGATGGCAGTGCTTGGATTCTTTATGGGCATAACCCTCACAATTCACGGATGGCTGAGCCCCATTTACAAATATCTCAGGGGTATTAAGGTGGAGATAGGAGGAAAGAATGCTCCAGCCCTCTGGGACCTCTTCGGTGGAGGTAGTGAGGTTAAGTGGATAACTATTGCCTTAGTGACTATTATCATAATGGTTGTTGTAATTAAGGGTAAGCCTATTGGAAAGGCCTCAAAGGGATTTTACTGGTCAACAGCAGGTCTTCTTGTTGGACTTGCTGCTGTCCTTGCCTGGTGGGCCTCTGCCTATTTCGGGAATGACGCAAGGGGTCTTTCCTTTACAGGACCAACAAAGGAGTTCTTTATGACAGTCCTTACAAGGGACTCCATGTCCCTAAGGGGAGAATTTAATTTCTTCGACTTCTTTAAGTCCACATGGAGTGCCTTTTATGTTATAGGAGTTCCCCTTGGTGCCTATCTCAGTGCAAGAGGACTGAAGGAATTCAAGTGGAAATCTCCCCATGCAGAAGAGCTCCTTACAGTATTTCTTGGCAGTATATTGATGGGTATAGGTGCAGCCCTTGGAGGAGGCTGTAACATAGGACATAGCCTTACAGGCGTTAGCACTGGTGCCATATCCAGTATCGTTGCCACAATATTCATAATACTCGGAAACTGGACCATGGTTTACTTTAAGTTCATAAAACCTATGAAGGAATAAGTCTTTTAGTGGCGAAGTAACAGTTGGTGGCGAAGTAACAGTTCAGGAGCCCTTGGCTCCTTAATCCTGAAAAGAAAGGAGGGAGGTTAAATGAAGAGGGCTTTAGCATTGATAGTGATGCTCACCTTTGTCCTTGGCCTTACAGCTGTTGCCCTTTCAGCAGAGGTGAAAGGTACAATTACTAAGATTGAAGGGAACAAGCTCACAATCAAGCAGGCTGATGGTAAAGAGGTTACAGTTGAGGTAAAGGATGCAAAGGGCCTTAAGGTTGGTGACAATGTGACAGTGAAGGATGGGGTTGCAAAAAAGGAAGAAGTAAAGAAGAAAAAGGCTATTGAGGGTTGTTAAAGTAACTCCATTCACTAAAATTTACTGGGGCGAAGGCCCCCTTCGCCCCAGTTGAGTTTTTAAGATGCTCACCCTTGATTCAATTCGTAATATTAAGCTCTATCAGAGTAAAAAGGGATATAGATTTTCTGTTGACAGCCTTCTTCTATTTTCTTTTGTTAAGCTGGGTCATGCAAAAAAGGTCTGTGACCTTGGTGCTGGTTCTGGCATAATAGGTCTTCTTCTTGCAAAGGAAAGCCCGCATCTTATTGTATATCTTGTGGAACTCCAGAAAGGCCTTTATGAAAATTGTTTAAAGAATATCAGGATTAATGACCTTATGGAAAGGGTTTATGCCCTTAATGAGGACATAAAGGAGATTGCCAGGGGAAGGGCAGTAAAAGGTCTTGAGGCAAATACCTTTGATATTGTTGTTTCAAATCCTCCTTTCAGAAGGCCAAAGACGGGTAAGATAAGCCCTGAGGATGAAAGGGCCATTGCAAGGCATGAGATTGCTGTGGAATTGAGAGAAGTCCTTCAGGCATCTTCAAGGTTATTAAAAAATGGAGGCAGGCTTTATATTATATATTTACCTGAAAGGATTGTTGAGCTCTTTGAAGGATTAAAAGATTTTGGTCTTGAGGCAAAGAGGCTCAGATTTGTCCATTCAAGGCTTAATGAGCCTGCAAAGATGGTTCTTGTAGAGGCAGCAAAGGGAAGGAGGCCTGGAATTATTGTTGAAAGGCCTTTTATCGTTTATAATACTGATGGAACTTATACAGAGGAGATGAACTCAATTTTTAAAGAGCAGTAGATCGACAGACTTTAGTGGTTGCCAATTGGACATGGGTTTCCATAGTTGTTCAACAATTGTTCAAAGGACTGTTTCTCTACTGCTCTGGTGTATGGTGTACTAATTTGGCGATGAAAGAATTTCTAAAGCCTTATATTGATTATCTATATGCAGAAAAGGGTCTTTCTCGCAACACCATAGAGTCCTATGGTAGAGACCTCAAGAAGTTTCTCCATTTTTTAAAAGACAAAAAATTCTTTACGAGAAAGGAGATATCGAGGTTTATAGAAAAACTTAGAAATGATGGCCAGAATTCTTCGAGTATTGCAAGGGCTATTTCATCCATAAGGTCCTTTTGCAGGTATCTGC
>DAISHO010000173.1:0-4696 GCA_036822495.1 Thermodesulfovibrionales bacterium | reverse complement strand
TTGAATCGATGAGGACAAATCTTACTTTTTCAGGACCTGCCTCTATAAGCTGAGTAAGTTGATCAACATTGATAAGTTTCTCTTCAGGAACCCTTGCAGGGGGTTTCAGAGATATGCTCTTTGCATATAACTGACCAGCCCTCTCCTCAATCTCAATGGCTATCTCTTTCTCCTTCGGTATTTTGTTTATCTTTTCAGCACCGATTAACTTTGTATTGTCATCATATTTTACAATCCATGTAGCCGTCCCAACCTGAATCTGGACTGTCTCGGCCTTCTGAGAGACATTAACAAAATTTCCACGGAGGATTTTTTCATCAGGTAAATGACATTGCTTGCAGATAGGAGCTATTTTAGGCTTTTCTGTTTGTGATATTGCAGGGAGCTTCAAAAGTAGTAAGGCAAGAAAGGACAGGGTCATTAACATAATAAATCTTTTCATGGCTTCCTCCTCCTCGTTTATTGTCTAAAGATATAGCTTATAATTAAATTATAATTATAATTTTAGAAATATTGCAACTGTCAGGATATTTTTCTGGTCTTAAAAAAACCTTAAAGGAAGAACGGGCTGGAGTTATTTCAAAAAATCATATCTTCTCAAGGACAAAGAGTAGCTGGCCTTCCTGAACAGCGTCATTGAGTCTTACGCATATCTCTTTTATCTGGGCATCAAAGGGTGCTACAATGGCATTTTCCATCTTCATTGCCTCAAGATTTGCAATCTCTTCACCCTTATGAACTATATCGCCAACCTTTAGTGTCCCTCTCTGGGGATTACCGATTCTCCAGACATTTCCAGCTATGGGAGCTCCTATCTCATTAAAAGCCCTTGCCATCCTTATCTCTTTCTTTTTAGCCCTTGGGGTCTCTACCTTATAAACCCTTGTCTTGTTGTTCACCTTCATAACCACATGGATAATACCCTCATATTCACCACCAATAGATACAAGTTCAATACAGTAGGGCTTACCCCAGAGTTCGAATTCTACTTTATCTCCTGGCTTCTTCAATCCCTCACGCCATACATTTGTAGGAAGCACAAGGGGTGCCTCACCATATTTCTCTCTAAATTCTATAAACTCAAGGGCATCCTTTGGATGCATTAAGAAGAGGATGAATTCCTCCTCCGAAGGGTCTCTCCCAAGGTAATCGGCAAGTTCTTTCCTCAGTTTGTCAAGATCATCATCTTCAATGTGCTCAAGGGGTGAAAGCTCCTTCCTCTCCTTTAATCTCTTCTGCCACTCATCTCCAAAGGTACTTCTGTAAACCCATTCATCAGGCCACCCCGTGGGAAGTTTTCCATAATGACCGAGTATAAGGTTCTTAAAGTCTCCTGGCGCATTCCTGAAGAGCTGGAGAAGTTCTTCCTGTTCATGGGGCTCCATAGAATTGAAGTCCTGATTTTTCTCTTCAACGAACTTCGTGAGGAGGTTAATAATATGCCTTACACCAGCATCGCCACGCTCCTTTGCATATCTGTTCACTATACCACTACAGGTAACCCAAGTTATCTGGCTTCCAGGAGTAACATCAAAATATCTCACAATCCTGTTATAAAGGGACATCACCCTTAGAATCGCTGGCATAAGATGAAAGAAATCTGATTTCAGTGCCTGTTCAAAGGAACTCGGAAAGGCACCACCCGGCATCTTGTGTCTTGTAACTGTATGGTCAAGACCACGAAATGGAGATTCTGCCCAGTCATAATGGCCAATCCATTCTCTTACTTTATATACTGCCTTCTCAGCAACTCTTCTGTTTAGATAAACAGGGATACCTGATTCTTCAAAGACTGCCTGTACACCAAGTATTGGCGAATGACCATAAAATCTTACAAGAGAATCTTCCTGAACATCGAAGATCTTTGCACCAGCCTTTGCTGCTGAAAGAAGGGCTGGTATGGCAAGGCCATCAGTGATATGTCTGTGGTAATTTATGACAAGTTCAGGATACCTCTGCTTTATGGCATCAACAAGCTCACCTATTGATTTTATATCTCCAACACCTGCCATGTCTTTTATGCATAGAATAATCTCATCAACACCTCCACAGAGGTCAACTATATCTCTGACAACACCAAGATAATACTCAACAGTTGTCCATGTGGCACTGGTGTAGGAGATGGCTGGTTCAAAAAGCCTTCCCCTCTTCATAACAATCTCAGCAACAGCCCTCATGTTGCGCACATCATTTAAAAAGGAGAAACACCTCCAGACATCAATATCAACCTGGGAAACAACATATTCGATAACATTCTTTGGATAGGGCCTGTATCCCCAGAGATTTGTCTCTCTCACGAGGGTCTGCAGTAGCACATCAGGCATTAACTCCCTGAGGATCCTTATCTCCTCAAAAGGGCTTTCCCTCCTATTCATTATCCCTACATGCCATCTTGCACCACCATGGCATTCTGAGCTAAAAAGCCCCATCTTATTGTAATAAGGAGCAAGGGTCTTCAGGTCATAAATTCGAAGTCTATTCTTAAAATCAGACTGGCCTGCATCCCTCATCCCAACAGAGACAAAGCAGACACCCTTGAGTTCTCTCACGGCCTTCACTATATCCCTTGGAGACATGCCAGGTCTTACAAAGACCCAATTCTTCGTGTCTTCATTAACATTTGCATTTGTGACTGAGTTAATATTTTTTATCTGTGCCATACACCTGCTTATTCACATCCACGGTTGTGGCCCTAAGGCAGATATCTCTGCCACATATCTGGCCACCTTTAATGCCTCATCCTCTGAGGTCTTTTCCTTAAACATGGAAACAAGCTCGCCCATATGCTCTTCAATAAATCTTGTGGAAAACTCACCTTTGATAAAAGCTGGATGCCTTATAATACTCAGCAGAAGTGGTGCAAGGGTCTTAATACCCTCCACCCTTAATCCCCTGCTCAAGGCCCTGTCCATAACCCTTATGGCATCCTCCCTGTCTGCACCAGCAGACATGAGGAGCATAAAAAGGGAATCATAATAAGGGGGAATGTCAGCACCCTCATATACACCTGTTGATATTCTCACACCAGGGCCATGAGGGATCTCGAGCCTTGTTATCGTTCCGAAGGAAGGGCTGAAGGTCTTAGGGTCCTCTGCATTGAGCCTTACCTCAAGGGCCCACCTGTTTGGATGAATATCTGACTGCTTGAAGGGGAGTCTTTTTTGCATAGCCACATCAAGCATAATCCCGACTATATCAAGACCTGTAATCAGTTCAGTAATGCCATGTTCTACCTGAAGCCTTGTATTAACCTCAAGGAAATAATACTTTCTTGTATTTGAATCAAAGATGAATTCCACAGTCCCGGCAGATGTGTAGTTTATCTCCCTCATTAATCTAAGGGCTGTAAAGCATATCTCCTGCCTGAGGTCTTCATCAAGGGTTGGTGAGGGAGCCTCCTCTATAATCTTCTGATTTCTTCTTTGTATGGTGCATTCCCTTTCGTAGAGATGAACGATATTGCCATATTTATCACCAACGAGCTGAACCTCTATATGTCTTCCCCTCTCAATATACTTTTCTACAAGAAGGGTATCATCTCCAAAGGCCTTTTTTGCCTCTGACTTCGCCTGGTTAAAGGCAATCTGTAGCTGATCTTCCTTTTCAACCTTCACCATCCCTTTCCCACCACCTCCTGCAGAGGCCTTAATCATAATTGGATACTGGATATTTTCATCCCTAAGCCATCTCTTTATGGTCTCTATATCCTTAACATTAGTTATCCCTGGAATTGTTGGTACATTTGCCTTCTGGGCAATCTTCTTTGCCTGAATCTTATCTCCCATCAATCTAATAACCTCTGGCTGAGGACCAATCCATATAAGACCAGCATCTATCACCATTTGGGCAAAGTCAGGATTCTCAGCAAGAAAACCCCATCCTGGATGAATGGCATTACAGCCACTCCTTAGGGCAGCATCTATGATTTTTTCAGCATTAAGATATGATTCTGCTGGAGGGGCCTCTCCAATGTGGATTGCCGTATCTGCCATAAAGACATGATGGGCAAGCCTGTCAGGAGTGCTATAAACAGCAGTGGTAGGGATTTTTCTGTCCCTGCATGTGAGCATCACCCTCACAGCAGGAACTCCCCTGTTTGCAACGAGAACCTTTTTTATCTCAGGCATAAACCTAAGAATCCTCCACTTATCAAAGGTCGTAGCTCAAAAAGCAGAAATCAAAATCTAATCTCTGACCTTATGTTTCGCCCTCTGAAGGCAAATCAAATTCTATTAAAATACTTTAAAAATTAAGAATATGTCAAGACAAACAGAACCTCTTAGTGGCGAAGTAACAGTTTCTGAAAGATGCTTTTAATTTCTAACCTGGCCATGGTTTCTAATTTCTTAAACTTCTATCGGCAATTTTGGGTTCTTAAGATAATCTGTAGTTCCAATAAGAGAGTTTTCTGCTGATTTTTGTGAAAGATCCATATGTGTTTCTTCTGTCCAAGCGAAAGTTTGAGAATAATAAATTAAGGATAACACGATGGTTATACTGATAAAAAATATTTTTTTCTTCATTTTATTCTACCTCTTTATATGGGGCGAATCCTTTTGCTTCAAAATCTTCTTTATTAACTTCTCTAGTAAGCAATTTCATTTTTTCATCAGGTATATTGGGTGTTGATATAATTCTTCGTTTCCTCTCCTCCATCGTCAACTTTTTCAATGGTATAATCGCCTTATCCCCTTCC